>NZ_BAGX02000006.1 GCF_000320505.1 Methanobrevibacter boviskoreani JH1 | reverse complement strand
AACTGTGAATAAATTCATGAATTTAATGTAATATATGATTTAATAAAGTATTTTACTGATTTTTATATTAAACACTACTAGAAATAGCTAAATAAGCGGGATATTAAAATATAAGCTAACCAAGTATAAAAAAAAATAAAGAGTATATAAAAAGATAATTTAGCCTATAAAACCTAAAAATTTAAAAAACCCAATAAAAATAGTTAATAAAAAGCAATAATTAAAAATAGAAAAAAAACTTAAGATAAATATCTATTTATCTTATAAAAATGGAATAAATTTAGCATAGCTTAAGAATAATACCCACACTGAGAACCATCCAAAAACAAATGGAATAATTCCCATCATAAACCATTGTTTAAAACCGTCAATAGAATCTGCATATTGCTTTTGACAGTAATTACCAATGAAATATAAAACAATAAAACCTATTACAGATGCAAGAATCTCATTTTTAAACCCAAAGGTTCCATATGAAAACATTGCAGAGAAAACACCTACAATTAAACCTGGTATTAAATGGATTGCCGCAATCTTTTGTACATCATCCATGTTTATCCTCCAAAATTAAAAAATTATAATAAAATAATATGAAAAGTTATATAAATAAATATACATTTATAATTTATACTTACTAATAAATATACATAATGATTTTATTAAAGAAATAATAATTATTTAGATGAAAACTGAAAGTTAGATAAAAAACATAACCAAATAAAAAGTATGTTAAAAAACTTTTAACATATTTTAAAGAACAGACTATATTTAATCAAAAAAAATCTAATTAAATCAAGATATAAATTTACTATTAGAATATTAATCTAAAATACTATTTAAAATTATATACAGATAATATAACTATAAAAGAAAAACAATTATTTTATCAACCATTAATATATTTCATGAATTATAATTTTAAAAATTAAGGAAATTAAGTAAATAGAGGAATTTTAATGAAAACAATGACTAATGTGGATATTTTTACAATATCCCATGAATTAAACAAGTTACTTGAAGGTTCAAGAGTAGATAAATCATTTCAGCCAACAAAAGACATCATCGTTATGAGATTCCATAAAGCAGGATATGGAAGAATAGATTTAGTTATGGAAGCTGGAAAAAGAGTACATACAAGTAGATATCCTCTTGAAAACCCTACAAAACCACCTTCATTTCCAATGTTACTTAGAAAAAGACTTAGAGGTGCTAACGTAGTTAGCATTGAACAGTATAATTTCGATCGTATAATCGAAATCAAGATGAAAAAGGATCAGGTTTATACATTAGTTATTGAGCTATTTTCAAAAGGCAATATCATTCTTTTAGATGAGGATAAAAATATCATAATGCCTCTTAAAAGGAAATCATGGAGCAATAGGGATATCAGTGCTAAAAAGGAATATGTCTATCCGCCGAAAAATGGAATCAATCCATTAACAATTACAGAGGATGAATTGAATATTCTTTTTACCAATTCCGAGGATGACATCATAAGAACACTTGCTAAAAACGGTCTTGGAAGTTTATATGCAGAAGAGATCATGCTAAGGGCCAATAATATAAGGAAAGATATGGAAATTGAGGGAATCGATAAACAATCAAGCACCAATTCCCTTAGCAATGAGGACATCCATCATATCTATCAAGGCTTAAAATCAATCTTTGGACCTTTAAGTAAAGGTGAAATAAAACCAGAGATAATATCAGAAGGTAAAGATGATGTTGTACCAATAAAACTTGAAAAATATAATGATTTTAAACATGAATACTTCGAAACCTTCAATGAGGCATGTGATGAATTCTATTCAAAAGAAGTTAAAACCAGCATTACCTCAGAGCAAGAGAAAATCTGGAATAAGAAAGTCGGAAAATATTCAAAAAGACTTGAACTTCAAGAAGAAACACTTAAGGGATTCCATGACACTATAGAAAAATCCCATAAAAAAGGGGAATTAATCTATTCACATTATCAGGAAATTGAATCAGTTATTGGTGTAATCAATAATGCAAGAGACAAGGATTATTCCTATCAGGAAATAAATAAAATACTAAAAAAAGCAAGAAAAGAGGGAATGAAAGAGGCGCAGATAATTAAATCTATTGATAAGATGGGAAACATTACCCTAGATTTAGAAGGCATCTCAATTAACATCGATTCTAGAAAATCAATTCCTGAAAATGCTGATGTTTATTATGAAAAGGCTAAAAAAGCAAAACGTAAGATTTCCGGAGCCAATATTGCTATTGAAAATACTAAAAAACAACTAGAGGAAATGGAAAGGAAAAAGGATAAAGCAATGGCAAATATAATGGTTCCTAAAAAACGTGAAAAGAAGGAACTTAAATGGTTCGAGAAATTCAGATGGTTTGTAAGCTCCACAGGCAAACTTGTAATTGGTGGACGTGATGCGAATAGTAACGAGAATATTGTAAAGAAATATTTGGATAATAATGATATTTATATGCATGCGGATATACATGGTGCACCATCAATAGCCATTAAATTAAATGGTGAGGAATTTGATGATGACACCGTTAGGGAATCTGCAATATTTGCCGCATCATTTTCATCAGCATGGAGCGACGGTTATTCTACACAGGATGTTTACTGGGTCAATCCAGAACAAGTTTCAAAAACACCGGAATCCGGAGAATATGTAGCGAAAGGATCATTTATTATTAGGGGTCATAGGAATTATATTCGAAGTGCAAAACTAAGAATTGCAGTAGGAATTGTTGACTATGAAGGTAAAAGAGTTATGGCTGGTCCGGAATCTGCAGTTAAAAAATTAACAGATAACTATGTAGTTATTAAACCAGGATATACTAAAAAAGAGGCAATGGCTAAAAGTATATTATCAAAGATTAATCAAGATAACCTACTTGAGCTAGATGACATAGTAAGGATTTTGCCTACAGGCAAATGTGACTATGATAATAAAAGATAAACATAGTTTTATTAAGTTTATTAAGTTAAACTATTAAAAAAATAAAAGAACTTTTAAAATAAATAAAAAAATATTTTAAAATATTTAGATTTTTTAATTAAAATCTAAAAATTTTATTTTATATGAATCTAATGAATCTAAATTTTTAAATTAAAATCTAAAAACTCTACTCTTATATTAAAACTAATTTTAAATTT
>NZ_BAGX02000005.1 GCF_000320505.1 Methanobrevibacter boviskoreani JH1 | reverse complement strand
CATTAAATATGAATCTAATTTTAAAAAACCTAAATTTTAAATTAAAATCTAAAAACTCTACTCTTATATTAAAAACTAATTTTAAATTTTATTTTATATAAAATCTCTATAAAGATCAATCTTCTTCTTGATTGAATATTTCAGGCTTGTAAATTTCACCTGGATTCATTATTACCACATCAATTGAGGGATCCAATTGTTTTACAAAATTAGAAAACACGACCGGGTCCTGTCCAATAGCAGGAAATGTATTATAATGCATTGGAATAACAGCTTTTGGAGAAATCCAACGGGTTGCAAGTGCTCCCTCAAAAGGACCCATGGTGAATTTATCTCCAATTGGTACCATAAGAATATCTGGTTTATAGATATGTCCAATAATATTTTCCATATCACCATATAATGCAGTATCTCCAGCATGGTATATCTTCTTACCGTCAGGTAAAGTAAATAGGAAACCTGCCGCACTGCCTCCTGGAACTGCACCCTCTTCAACAAAGTCAATATCGGAAGAGTGTATAGCATCTAACATGGTAATCTTGATGTCATGAACAAAAACAGAACCACCGATATTCATACTTACAGCTTCAATACCCTGTCTTTGTAGGAATAAGGCAATCTCAGCATTAGAAATTACAATAGAATTATTCCTCATAGCAATCTCATATGCATCACCGAAATGATCTGAGTGACCATGGGTTATACAGATTATATCAGGTTCTAATTCCTCAACAGGTATGTTACATGCAGGATTATTACTGATAAATGGATCAATCAATATCTTTATCTCCTCATCAGTAGTAATCTCAAATGCAGAATGTCCTAACCATCTTATTTCCATAATTAACCTCCCTAAAAATATTAATTGTTAATAGATAATTTGTTTATAAAAAAATAAATATTTTTTCAAAATTTAAAAATAAATAGAATTAGATAAATGATCTTAAAAATCAATAGAAAAAAAGAAAAGCTAGAAGATGCTTTCAAATGAGAGCCTAGTAAAAATTGTTAAATGGATAATTAAAAAATCATGCATGAGCCAATACCTGGCTATTAACTGCCTGTGCAATATTCCAAGTTGAATCAAACATGTTTCTAATATCATCAATAGATGTTTTATCGGTATAAACCGCACCATATTGGAATCGTTTATCCTCCTCGGAATCAGAAACAATTAATGCATAATCATCGTCTATTATTAAATTGATAGTATCTAATTTCGGCATTGTTCTAATTTCCACATTCTTTTTAACAATTGAATTTAGAATCAAAGCCTCGGATAAATCAGCAGTATCAATATCTTCAATAATAATTTTAGTTGGAATATTTGAAATATTCTCTAAAAATTCATGGGACAAATCTTTAAGTGAACTTGTAATCAGACAGATTTCATTAACTGCATTTGCAGACAATTTATCAAATGCCTCCTGAGTAGAAATTCTTCCATTAGAACTAATTACATAACTTCTTAAAAGCTTTGGAATAGGAAGTGACTCGGGATTATTAGGATCTATTTCAATTTCATCTTCCTTAATAGGGGTAATCGTATCAGGAATAGTATTTGGACTAACAACCTTATCTTGATTTTCAGGTAAATCTGTAAGATTACTTAATTCAAATGGACTACCATAGATATTAGCCTCATTTAAAGGATTATCATTATAGAAACCATAATCCTCATCATTATTTGGCAACTCCCTAGAATGGTCTTCATTAACAAAATCCTCAAAATCAGTGTTATAAACTACAGAATTGGAATTGTGACCGTTTTCAGCTAAAACTTCTTCTATTTTTTCAGATTTTTTAGATTTAGGAATATTGGAAATATTCAATAATCCATTTGAACGACCTTCTTTTTTAGTAGGTTTACGAGTAATTTTTAAAGGTCTTTCATAGTTAGGTGTGAACTGATAAGTTTTATCTGTGAATTTAGATGTAGGATTTTGTACTTTTAAGACAAGTTTTGAATCATCTTCATCATCAGAATCTTCATAATCATCATAAGACCTGTAAGATCCGCTGTTTTCCAAATCTTCAAAATTAAGTGAGTCCATGTCTTCAATCTTAGTTTTTTCAAATTTAGGTCGTTTAAGATTAATGTTAATATTATCACTTAAACCTTCAACATCTAGATTTTTAATTCTATCTTTGGTGGAAGTTGTTTTACCTAATACCTGGTTTTCATTGCCAAAGGTAATAATTTGATTAGAGGTTGAAGTAATTATTAAATATAAACCGCATACACCTACAATTAGGCCTAAGATAACAATAAATTCCCTTAAATTATAAAACATATTTAATATTAATACTGCTATTGCCATAGCTAGCAATAGAAATCCTGAAAAAACTTTTACTAAATCCGCCAATCTTTACACCTACTAAAACTCAAATTAATTACTGAATTAACACAATTTAAATATTAAATATATGTTTAAATTTAAAAACATTTAAAGTTTATTATATTTTGTATAAAAATTAAAAAAGATTAATAGAAAGCTATTAGAAAAAATAAACAATTTAGAAAATAAATAAAAATAAAACCACATATTTTCCCAATTATTAAATAATTTTTTCCATATGAAAAAAATCAACTTTATTGAAAATTTTAAACACCATATAAATTTTTAAAAAAAAATAATCTGAAAAATTCCGATAAATATTAAAGATAAAGCAATAAATTCTTTTTAAAATCTAATTAAACTAAAGAATAATTTATATATTCCAAATATTATTAAGATTCTTATATATTTTAAGAAAAAAATAAGAAAAGATAATTATTAAACAAATTAAAAGGATATTCTGGTGATTAGATGAATCAGATAACATATAAAATAGATAGATTGTTTAAAGATGATGGTGGACAAGGTGCAGCGGAATATATCCTTTTATTGGGAGGAGTAGTAATAATTGCAATTATTGCACTTTTAATATATAGGTCATATATAAGCTCATCATCAAATCTTACAGCAGAATCCGATACCAATTCAATAAGACAGACTTTGAATAGCTCAATATAAGATGAAGATTCTAAGGGAAAATAATAGTCAGATAAGTGCCGAATTAATACTGCTTCTAGGTTCAACAATCATTATTGTAATTATTGTTGGAGAAATGGTTTTTAGAATAAATGAGGATATAAATTCATCACTTAAAAGACTAATTGAAACTGGAAGGAATAGTAGCTTGAACAATTTATAATTTTTTAGTTTAAAGGTTAATCTGGTTGATTAAACTGGATTAACCTATTAAATAACTAATAATTTAAACTATGATTGATTAAACTAAATAAATATTTTTAATAATTAGAATGTAACTACTAATTTTTTTAATTTAAACTTAAATAAAAAAGAGATATTGTTTTAAGGAGAATAACCAATTCAATGAAAATTTAAAATGATTTAATTAAAAATTAGAATCTATAGATAGACTAAAATTAAAAATCCAAAAAAAGTATAAAAAAAGAAAATTAATAATATCTACTCTACTAATTTACCAAGGATATCTTGCCAGGAAGTAGATTTAATATTATCAAGTTCCATACTTTCTCTTTTAATAGTAAGCAAGTTTTGTGGACAAGCTTTTGCACATGAACCACATAAATTACAGTGTTCAGGATCCATATGAGATTCATTATCAATGATCTCTACAGCATTACAAGGACATACATCTTTACATGCATGACATGTTTCACCCTTACATACCAATTCTGGATCTCTTAAGATTTCACCAATAAACGGTTTATTTACTTCAATAGCGTCTGCTGGACAGACGGATTTACACCATCCACAATCAATACATTTTCCTTCAATGAAGACAGTACCAGTAATTTGAGGTTTTTCAATTTCTTCATTGTGCATACAAGTACTACAAATAGCAGTGATTGCATTTTCAGGACAAGCTGCTTTACATACCTTACAATAAACACATTTGGAATCATCTACCTCAATAGTATCCGGAATTCCAAATTCATTATTTGATGTAACAGTAATTGCACTTGCTGGACACAATTCTGAACATATTCTACAATAGATACAATCCTCATCATTAATACTGATTTCACCTACAAGCAAATCATTACGGTCAGGTAAATCCCTTTTAAAGAAAATTGTATCTCTAGGACATGCCTCAACACATCTACCACAGAAGAGACAGTCTTCTTCATTGATTTTTGCATCATTATGCCAATTTGGATAGTCTTTTAATTGTGAGATTTCTTCCCCATCAATTTTAAGAGTTAAAGCACCGAAAGGACAAGAAGATGCACATAAACCACATAAAACACATTCATTTTTATTACATGAGATATAATCCATTTTTAAAAGTCCTCTTGCAATAGGTACAATTGGACCTAATCTTAATGCTTCAGTTGGACAAGTATCTGCACAAATTCCACAACCTACACATTTATCATTATCATGAATTAATTCCCTATTTTCTAAGCCTTCTCTTGCAAAAAGTGACATAGGAAATACCCCATTTATACTTTAGATATTGCTTGGTTAGGACAATTTTGAAGACATAAATCACAATCATCACAGTTTTCAGGAATGATTTTTACATCCCCATTATCCTCAACTAAAGCGCCTTGTTCACATAATTTTATACATAAACCTTCGCCTGGACAATTTTCAATATGTCCACACTTATCTACGTCTATTTGAATAGCCATTAAATCACCTATAAATTTTATATATACTATTTATCTCGATATGTATATATAAACATATCGTTTTGATTCTATTAATGAAAAGTTTTAAAAAGTAATTAAATCAATTTTCCTTTTTTATCAATTTCTCCTTTACGTATTCTAGTAGAAGAAATAGGAATACCATCATCTGCCAAAACAAAGCTTACCACTACAATATCAATAGGATGCATACCTTTATCCACCCTTATTTGATTTATTTCAAGGGCTGTAGGTTCTGTCTCCTCACTAACCACTATAGCGTCATAATCCTCTTCAAAAATTGTAGGTCCATATTTATCATCTAAACGGATCAAATGAAAGTTATCAAAATCCTTAAAAAAATTATTTAAGTTAGACATTCTAACTTCACAGGAATCAATATCCCCTTTTAATCCACCAAAAGCATCAGAAGTTACACCAATCTCAACAAACTCCCCTAATTGAAATGCAGTTTCCAATAATTTCCTATGCCCATAATGAAACTTATCAAAAGTTCCACCAACAACTACCTTTTTGTATTTTTTCTCACTCATAAAATCAATTGAAATATTTTTAATAGATAATATATCTATTAATTTATTTATACTTATCTTTATATTTTTAATATAAAAAATCATAAATAGAAATAAAGGCATAAAAGGACCTGAATTAAAAAATAAAAAATAAATAAACAATATTTAAAGGATATTAACTGATAAAATATCTAATAACAAATGAGATATTCAATAAAAATTATAAAAAAATTATAATTAGATTAAAATATAAATTAGGTATTAATAATAAACTAGTTATAATCAAACTAACTTTAAGGTAAAATTATGATTTATGAGGAAAACATAGTTCAAAAAAAGATTCAAAACATAGACATTAGGTTTGGATTAGTTTATCCGAATGTTTATAAAATAGCTATGTCTTCATTAGGTTATCAGATAATATATAATTTATTAAATGATAGAGACGACTGTTTCTGTGAGAGGATAATATTCCCGAATACAAGAAGCATTGAAACAAACAGTCCCTCATCCGACTTCAATATACTCAGTTTCACAATACAATTTGAGGAGGATTATTTTAATCTTGTAAAGATATTGAAAGAATCAAATATCCCCTTAAGAAGAGAGGATAGGACAGACAAAGATCCATTAATAATAGCTGGAGGACCTACGGTTACCGCTAATCCGATGCCTATTGCCGATTTTGTGGATATTTTTATTATTGGTGAAGGTGAAAATGTTTTAAGTGAATTTTTAGATCTTTACAGGGAAATTCCTAACCCCCATGAAAATCTTGATAAGTTTTTGGATATCGAAAGTCTATATATTCCAAAATTTAATAATAAAACCGAAATATCCCTTATTGAAGATATGGATAATGGATACCATATAACCTACCCAATAATTATTCATACAGACGATAAAGAATACACTCCTGTTTTTCAAAACGCCATAATGCTAAATGTTTCAAGAGGTTGTAGTAGAGGATGTAGATTCTGTATGTCCGGATATCTGTACAGACCTACAAGAGAAACCTCACTTGAAAAACTTATTGAAATAGCTGAGACCTCAAGAAAAAATAGTGGACTTAACAGAATCGCTTTAATTGGACCTGCGGTATCTGATTACTCAAGAATAGATGAATTAATAGAATCCCTTGAAGAAAGAGGTTTTGAAATATCAACACCCTCCATGAGAATTGAGACCATTACAAACAAATCCTTAGAATATCTTAAAAAGAGTGGCCTTAAAACTTTAACGATAGCTCCGGAATCCATATATCATCTTAGAAAACGTATCAACAAGGATATTCCAGACGAACTAATAGACAACCTAATCGACTCTGCATTAAACATTGGTTTTAATCTAAAATTTTACTTCATAATTGGTTTTCCAAATGAAACCAAAGAGGATATTATAGAACTTAAGGATTATATAAAAGATATTGATTCAAGAAAGGATAAAATAGACCATTCCCTATCAGTTAAGTTCAGCATAAATCCTTTAATTCCCAAGGCTCAAACACCCCTCCAATGGGATACCTATAATATGGCTTCAATTAAAAAAAAGATAAAGTATCTTAAGAAAGAACTTAATGGAATAAATCTTAAATTTGACAGTCCCAAACTAGGATTAAAACAATATATATTATCATGTGGCGGTAAAGACATCTCCAAGTTAATTGAAAAATCTGCAGATGAGAATATTGGTATTAAAGAATGGGAAAAACATGTCCCACAGTATAATACTGATGATAAACTACCATGGGACAATATAGATTTAGGATATAGGAAAGATTTTCTAAAAGAAGAAAGAGAAAAAATGGATTTGAATATTACAACCGAGTGGTGCCAGGAGAGCAAATGTTATAATTGTAAATATAATTGTTACTATTAATGATTTAATTAATTAGAATTATAACATTATTTTAATTTTTAGAATAAAACCGCATAATCGTTATAGTTAGTTTACAACATTATAAAAAAAGTCCCTTATTCGAAATTATAACGAATTATTGATTTAAAAAAAATCACATAAATCTTAAATTTAAAAAAAAAATTATTAAATTAAATAGGATTAACCTTTAAAATATTAAATAAAATTAACCACAGATATTATTATATCATATAAAAAAAGACAAATATATTTAATTTATTTTAAAAAATTCAAATTAATCATTTAAGAGGTTACAAGAATGGTTAAATCAACATATAGAACAAGTTTAATTGAATTATCACAGATTAGGAAAATGTTCGAGAATACGAATCCGGATGCTATTAACTTAGCTATTGGAGAACCTGATTTTGATGTTCCGGAAAACATTAAAAATGCGATGAAAAAAGGAATTGATGATAATTTTTCTCATTACACCCCCAACAGAGGTTATGAAGAGTTAAGGGAAGAAATTGTTAAAAAACTATCAAAAGACAACCACATTAAAACCAACGCTAACGACATAATTGTAACTTGTGGAGCTAGTGAGGCATTAAGTGATTGCTGTCAAGCATTATTTGAAAAGGGGGACGAGGTTTTAATTCCAAATCCCGGATTTTTATCTTATGAGGCAACTGTAAAATTAGCCGAGGCAAAGCCAGTGGGATATGAAACACCAATGGAGAGAGGATTCAAAGTTAAAACCGAGGATATTCAAGAAAAAATCACTGAAAATACAAAAGGAATTATCTTAAACAGTCCTTCAAACCCTACAGGAGCAGTGATAGATAAAGAGGACATCAAAGGTATTGCAGATCTTGCAACCGATAATGACATAATGATCATCTCAGACGAGATATATGAAAAGATCATTTACGACAATAAAAAACATTACTCCCCTGGAGCATACAGTGATAATGTTATTACAATTAACGGATTCTCAAAAGCATATGCAATGACAGGTTTAAGACTTGCATATATGAGTTCACCATCCTACTTTACAGAGGAGCTTCTTAAAGTTCACCAATATACTACTGCCTGTGCAAGTTCAATATCCCAAATAGGTGGAATTGAAGCATTAAGGGGGCCTCAGGAATCAGTAAGTAAAATGGCAAAAGAATTCGAGAAAAGAAGAGATTTAATTACAGATAGCTTAAACGATATGGGATATGAATGTGTTAAAGGTGAAGGTGCCTTTTATGTATTTCCAAAAGTACCTAATCCTGAGGAATTCGTTAGAAAAGCCATGGATGCAGGTGTACTCTGTGTACAAGGAATTGCATTTGGATCTGAAGGTAAAAACAATGTAAGAATGTCTTATGCAAATTCATATGAAAATATTGAAAAGGCCATGGACATTTTAAGAAAAATATAATTAAATATTTTAAATTTCTTAATATTTTTCCCGTATTACTTACATTTTATTTTAATAAAACTCCAATCTATAAACTTATTTTTTTAATATTAACTTTAATATATAAATTGATAATATGAAACTTCAATACAGACTTATTTTAATAGAAATAGCTAATCAATTGATTAACACTAAAAATTTTAAATAAATATGAAATAAAATTTCATTTAAATAAACATTATAAAATGAATAAATAAGATTAATCCCATTAAATTAAATATCCTTAATAATTAATACTTCAAACAATTTTATTTTTAAATTAAATAATGATTTATAGGACATCCTAATTTTAAAAATTAGATATTTGCCAATGATAAAAATAAATTAATAATTTTACAGTTACCTAAAAAGCATATTCTTTAAATAGGTATTAAAATAAATTAAAAGTTAATCGATAATTTTTAGTGAAAAAATATGAATGCTGATGACAGACATAAAGCTGGAAGAAATGCTGCTTTAACTGGTATAATTGGAAATACATTCCTTACAATATTCAACATTGTTGTTGGAATGATATCCGGAAGTTATGCACTTGTAGCTGAAGGTGCACATACATTCTCGGATGTTGCAACCTCAATAATTGCATATATAGGTTTTAGATTTGCAAATAAACCTGCAGATGAGGAACACCCATTAGGACATGGAAGGGCTGAGGCAATAAGCGGGCTTACAATAGTTGTTTTCCTTGCAATAATTGCATATGAAATTATAAGGGGAGCTGTTGACAAATTATTCTTCGCACAAGCCGTTACTGCTCCTTCAGAACTTGCAGGAGTAATGGCAATAATCGGAATGATAATTAATATAATCATGAGTCAGAATATCATTAGAATCGGCCAGAATATCCGCAGCCCTGCAATTGTGGCAGATGGAAAACATCAAAGGGTGGACCTATTATCATCACTTGCAATATTGATTGGGGTAATCATATCAAGATTAGGATATACAAAAGTAGACCCAGTTATTGGTCTTTTCATTGGTTTGATGATAGTTAAAATAGCTTTAGAAGTTGCAAAAGATAATATTGACAATATTATGGGAAAGGTTCCCTCAAAGGAGTTAATCGAGGATATCGAAAAAGAGGCACTTTCTATTGATGGAGTTTATGGAATTCATGATATCAGAATCAATTATTTAGGTTCATATGCAACTGTAACCTTCCATATTGAATTAGACCCTAAATTAAGCTTAATTGAATCACATGAGATTACCCATAAGGTACAAAATAAGGTAGAAAATAAAATTGACATTATCCATGGTGTTACTGCTCATGCTTGTCCTTATGGTGTAAAATATAATCATGAACAACAAATTGATGAAGAATACTGATTCTTCTTTTACTATTTTTTAAACTATAAAATAATTACCATTTCGAACTTGAAATCTAAATCAGTTAAAAAGAGCATTAAAAAATTATAGACCATAAATCCATTATAATAACAAATAACTTTAATGGATTTAAAGGAGATATAATAAAAAATTAATAAAAATCAATTTTTTAAGGTTTATGTGTAATGAGATATTAAACCAAAAAATCTATTCAAAAGATTCCTCATAGATTTTTACAACATCTTCCACAGTAAATTCATAACGATCTACTGTAAACAATATGCCCATACTATCGAATGCAGTATGAGCCATTGCCTCAAATTCATCAGGACTTACACCATAATCAGACATTTTATATCCATCAACTTTAATATCTTTATGGAATTTGTCTAACGCAGTGATGAAATCCATAGGATCCTCAGCATCTTCAATACCCATTACTTTTGCTAATTTAATAAATCTATCATCACAGACATGTTTATTGATTAAAAATTTAAAGTATGCTTTACTAAGTAGGATTAAACCTAAACCATGTGGGAGATCATGGTGGTATGCAGATAATGCATGTTCAAGGGAGTGTAAACTACTGGTATTTCCAACACTCATTACAAGACCAGATAGATAACTTCCAAATGCTACCTTTTCCCTAGCCTCAAGATCATTTCCATTATTTACCGCTTTATGTAAATAGTCATGAACATTACGTACAGCTTCTAAAGCATACATATCAGAGTACATATTAACAATACCATTGATATAACCTTCAAGACTGTGAGATATTGCATCAAATCCTTGAAATGCAGTGTATTTCTCAGGAACAGATACCATTAATTCAGGATCTATAATTGAAAGAACAGGGAATAAATCTTGTCCAAAAATTGCAGTTTTTTCTTTAGTTTCATTATTACTTACAACAGCACCCATATCTGCTTCAGAACCAGTTCCCGCAGTAGTTGGAATAGCAACTAAAGGCAATGCCTTATTTTGAGGAGTCTTTTTACCCCCTTTACCAAATTGAACATAATCCCATAGTTTTCCAGGATTATTTGCGACTAATGCAATTGCTTTAGAGGCATCCATTGCACTTCCACCACCAATTGCAATAATTATATCACATTTTTCTTCCTTAGCAACGTCTGCACCTTTATCAATTGTAGTGTTTAAAGGATTCGGTTCAATCTCATCAAATACCACATATTCGATACCTTTTTTATTTAAGTTTTCTATTAAAGTATCCAAGTAACCATTTCTTTTAACTGATTTTCCATTAGTTGTAACAATTAAAGCTTTTTTAGCATCAGGTAAAAATTCAGAAATTTGATTTAGTTTACCACTACCAAATTCAACATGAGTTGATACAGTATCAAAAAAACTATTATTAGTTTCTAAAAATTCATTTGACATAAATAATAACTCCTAAATTATTAAATTCTAATTTTATATTAAATTAAAAAAATGAGTGATTACTCATTTCTCACATATTATAATAATAAATTCACATATTTAAATCTATTGTTTTTAATAATTTTTTATAAATAAAATTTTTATAAAAATAATAAAGTCTAGGATTATATGGAAGAACATATAATTGAATCTATAAAAACAAGGGATTACCATAAGATATAAAACATTAAGTTTTAAAAGGGAAATTAACCGGAATATTTACCTTGAAGTGCAATGGGAACATATTTTTTAAATCTTTCATCCTGTAATATATCGGTATTTCTAATAATGTACTCACTTGTCTTCTTATTATTCATAGATAAAATGACTTGACTTTCTATAAATCCATCTTTTTTAATTAACTTAAGAAGACGCTTACCATATGTTAATGAAGGATTACAAAATCTCCTTTTAAGTGAGGTTAAAATAGGTTTAAAATAATCCATATTAAAAGTTTCTACAAGGTTTTCCATATCCTCAAAAATCTTTAATCCCCAATCCTGAAAACTTATTTCCTTTCCATCCTTTAGTAGTTTTAAGTCCGGAAGATAGCCATATTGTGCAACCTTCTCCTCATTTAAAATAGCCTCGTTTTGCCAATCCCCATAGTCAGACTCATCCATAACAAGCATATATATTAAAAATAGATGTAAAAAATCCATATCCTTCTGGATCAAACCACATTTATAGAAAGGATTAATATCCAATGATCTAATTTCAATATATTGAATACCATCTTCATTTAATGATTCAAGCATTTTACTTGGATTTTTAGGCTTTAATCTAATCTGTGTATATAATTCCTTAGCCTCTGATAATTTACCTTCATCTATATATCCTTGAACATCAGATGTGAACTCAGCCACATTGTTATAGCTAGGCCTTAACGGATCCAAATTTTTATAACCGCAGGAGGAATTTCTTAAGGATGGTCCTGATTCTGTATAGAAACTTCCTTTATTATCACTATACTGCATTAGATTAGTACATTCATCTGTAAAGGTTCTATGAGCCGCAACGGAACATCCCGTAAGATATATGATTAACCAGGAATGCCTAATATAATTTCTTGCAATCTTCAGATATAGTTTATCTTTAAAATCCCTATAACTAATATCAATAAATGTATCCTCAATAATATGTTTATAAAGCTCTTGAACCATCTCATCTTTAAATGAAAAATTAAAATGAATACCTGAGATTAATTGTTTTTGAAGACCATATTTTTTTGCAAGACCTTTTCTATAATCTGAAAATCTTTTAGCCAAATCCCTATCACTGGAAAATTTCGCAATGGGTATTTTATCTGGTTCTGGAAGTATACAAGGTAAAGATTGAAACCACATGAATTCATCCTCACCTAAAGAAACATTAACTAAATCAGAAATAAATGAAAAGAATTGGAATGCCTTTTCAACACTGTCAAATGCAGGAGTGATGATTTCAAATTGACTCTCAGAAAAATCAGTAGTAATATAAGGATTATCTAACTTGTTTCCAAAAACTGTAGGATGTGGTTTTAAAGATAAATGACCATTTTTTAAGGTTCTTAGACCTTCCCATTCTATTCCAAATAAACCTTCCAATAACTGTTCACCAGTAAAATATTTTTCTATATTTGATAAACTAAAAATATCTTCCATAATAACCCCTACTTAGCTAAATTAACACGCTCGTTAAAATTTCTTTTATACAGATGTTCATTAGTTTAGATAATAATTTTTTAGAGATCAGTTTTCATATTTAATATTTTCATGTATTAGTTTAAAAAAGAATTTCTTTATCCTGTTTAATTAAGATACAAATATACTAAATCCGATGCTTACTACCATAAAAAATCTCCTTCAGATACTTTATCTAATGAATTTAAAAATTTCTTAATAAAGATCAACTGTTCAGGAGTTTCAATGTATTCATTATTATGAGTGTTGGATTTAAATATTAATTTACCGTTTTTAAAGCATAATAAAGTGTTTAATGGCACATCTTCCCAATGACCATCATTTAATGGGACTGTTGAAAACATGACACCATGATTAAATTTAAAGTAGTGTAAAGAGTCTCTACAATTCATATGAACATAAATATATTCACCATCATGAAGCAAGAAGTCTAATTTGTTATTAAAAGATAAGTTTGAAACTAGATTGCTTAATAAATCAAAACGTTCTTTAACATCCAAGCTTCTATTTTTTTGAGATTCAAGTTTATTAATGTTATCAATAATATAAAGTAAAACTCTTTCAGAATCAGTACTTCCCTCTTGAATCATGGAATATCTACATAAATCTGAACTATCAAATATTGTTCCATTATGAATTAATGTCCACATTCTGTTAGAATCATCTTTTTTATAGAAAGGATGACAATTAGAGGGAATTAATTTACCTATTGTAGCTAGTCTAATATGTGCAAAAACATTTTTATTGATTATAGGCTTTTCTAAAAGATTTTTCAAATTTAAACTCATTCTTGCACAAACAGGCTCTTTATAAACAGAATAATTTGAAGAATCTAATAAAGCTAAACCCCATCCATGTGGATGACAATTACAATGAGAATAAAAGTCTTTTAAATATTCATTTATTTCTAAGGGATTATCTGAAGAATAAGCAAATAATTCACACATGTTTTACCTCACATTAATTTATATTAAAACAATAATTAAACTTATTTAATTTATTAACAAATAGAAAATAATTAAATTAAAAGAGAATAATTCTAATACAAAAATTATTAACCAATATTTAAACTAATTTATTAAAAATCTAAACATAACTATTGTTATATTTATTATCATATATAAACTTTAATAAAAAACCATGAGTTAAAATATAAAAAAATAAGCTAAATAAAAAATAAACGCCGGGAACGGGATTTGAACCCGTGTTATCCAAGGGATAATCGGATTAGCAGTCCGACGCCGTACCAGGCTGGGCCATCCCGACATTTGAAAAAAATTAAAAATTGAAGTTAAATAATCAACTAACTATTATTATTTTATTAACTATAATATAAAAGTTTTTCTATTTTACTAATAAAAAATCAGGAAGATAAGAAAACCTAAAATTTTAATAAAAAAATGGCACATCCGAAAGTGGACTAAATTCAACAATAAAGGTTATCTCAAAAACCGACTCCACTCCGCTACTCTACAAGCATTAATTGTTCATAGTAGAGCTGCTCCCTTCCGGGCCTAACACATTCCCACAATAAAGGTAATTAATTCCTACCCTCCAGTAAAAATCATACCACCATTAATCCTGCAGGACGAAGTTTCCATATCACTTTTTAAGGCCTTTATTATATCCAAAAGCCGCCTTTCGGATTTCGACCGCACCAAAGGGGATCTGTGCTTACAGAGGACCCCTAACCCTCCAGTCTAGCCATAAATATATATTATATTAATATTATATAAATGTTATGAAAAAAGTTAGATTAAAAATATAAAATCGAAAAATAGATAAAAAAATAAAATAGGTTAAAATGAAATAGGATTAACTAAACTCCTTTTTTAAAGCGGAAATAATATCCCCATCAGAAATAATTCCCACTAATTTACCATGGTCTAAAACAGGTAATTGATTAACTATTTCATTTCCCGGAGCATTATTGTCCATTTCGGAAACTGCTTCCATTACACTATCGTCAGGTCTAACAAAAGCAACTTGTTTAACCATAACATCCACTACTTTAGTACCTAAGGTATATTTATCTAAAATGAGATTATGACCTAAATCAGTAGCAGTTACAATACCTACCATTTTATTATTATCTATTACAGGCATAGCACTAATTTTATGTTTCATTAATCTTTCAAAAGCAAAAACAACCTCCTCATCAGGGTCAACGGTAACCACATTAGTTGTCATTAAATCCCGTACTTTAATGTTCTCCATCATTGGCAATTCCTCCATAAGTTTTTGTAATAGATTTTATCATGAAATCTATAGTACCTGGAATTGTTACATTCTCTATAACAGGTACATTATATTTTTCAGATTGTGTGACAATATATCTTTGAATCTTTCTAATTGAGCCAAAATTCTCCAAATATTTTTTAAGTGGTCTTCTAGCCCACATTTGACTACTTCTTGAGTAAAACCTACTTTTATGCACCTCTTCATCACTTACTTGCAAAGTGAATAATATTACATTATCTTTATCCAATAATTCTTGTTTAATAAAACCTGGAACAATATGTACTCCTTCAATTACAATACTTATTCCTTCATCAATAGCCCTTTCAATTACTGCATCCACACCTACAGCTACAGTATCAACATGATCTTTATATCCAGCAATAACTTCATCAAATTCCGGAGGTGACGGAATCCTCATAGCTTTATATGCAGTATAACTAGATTCATGAATAACTGGAGATAAATCCTTTGAAACGATTTTACGCATTACCTCACGGATCATATCCGTACTAATCATATTACGGATACCTAATCTGTTAGCTATTTCAAAAGCAATAGACGAAGTTCCAACACCAGATGCCCCTGCAATTAAAATAATTAAAGGTTCTTGACATTTAGTGATTTTCCTCCAATTAATATACTTTTCGGCAATATCAGGATCAGTTTCTTCAAGCTGTTCAACTATCATTTCAGCCAATTGATCACTCGTTACAATATCTAGACCCAAATCGTTTATTTTAGTTTCAATACATGCGGCAACTTCATAAGCTTTGGTTAAATCCATTTCAGCCCTAGTTAAAGAACGTGACAAAACGCCTTTAGAAAAAGGTTCTGTATATTTCTTACCACTAACTTCTCCTTGTACCATAATCATTTTATCACAACATTCTAATTCTTTAACAAAAAATAAAATTATCAAACAATAATCAATAATATTTTTAATACAATCATTAATAAAATTTACTAAATAATTCTAAATTGATAAATCCAAATAAGAAATAAAATAAAAATAAATAGTACTTTGTTTAAAATAAATGAAAAAAAATATACAGTAAATGATAAAAATACTTTTTTTAAATAAAAATAATAAAAAAATAAAAAATTAAAGAATAATTAAAAAACACAAGGTTAGAGAAAATAAGAAAAATAAAATTAGTAAATAATTAAAAAATACTGGATAAAAGAAAATAAGCAGGATAAGAGAAAATAAGAAAAAAATAAAAAATTAATGAACAATTAAAAAATATGGGATAAAAGAAAATAAGCAGGATAAGAGAAAATAAGAAAAAAATAAAAAATTAATGAACAATTAAAAAATATGAGATAAAAGAAAATAAGCAGGATAAGAGAAAATAAGAAAAAAATAAAAAATTAATGAACAATTAAAAAATCATTCCAAAATAAATAAAAAATGCATTGTTGAAAATAAAGAAAAATAAAAAATTAAAAAATAATTTTTATTCTTTAAATGAGATTAAATCTACATCATAGTTTAAAGTATCATCATCAATATTAATTAAACATCCATAGTTTTCTTTAAGCATACCTGGATTTACAACAATGGTATCTCCAATTTTATCTTTTGATCTTGCTTCATGTATATGTCCACATAAATTAATATCTGGTTTAAACTCTTCAATAACATCCCTTAATGCTTTACTTCCAACATGAGTTCCATCAGGTATTTTATCTGCCTCAGTGTTTAAAGGAGGTGCATGGGTAAGTAATATTTTTACTTTAGGTACTTTGTCATTTGCCATAAAATCATATTCAGCAAACAACTCTTTAACATTGTCATATAGATGCTGATCGTGGAATTCTCCAGGAGTGTCAAATGGTGTTTTATTAGAACCTCCAAATCCGAAGATGATTACATCACCATATGCAATAATCTGATTGTGAAGACATACAGCATCGGTATCCGTGATTGCATTACAGATTCCATTAGGATCACAATTTCCAGGAACTGCAAAAACATCAAAACCTAAATCTGAAATACTGCTTATAAATTCGTCTACAAAATCCAAAGGACCGAAATTAGTTATATCCCCATTAATTAAAACCAAATCTATATCCTGATTATTTTTCAAATAATTAATGAAATCATCATTTTTTTCACCATGAATATCACTAATTGATAAAATCTTCATCTAATTACCTCTTGATCTTTTAAGTATATGTAGGTATATTCAAAATATATAATATATTTATCTATATGAAAATAATTATAAAAATAGATTAAATTACTTGAAAGGATATTTTAAGGAAAAACCAGTTAAATTTGAGGTATTATAAAAAAAGATAATAAAAAAATAGTAATTAAACTGAAATAAAATTAAAAATAATAAAAATAAGGATTAAACATGATTTATTCTAAAAAGAAAGCACCCA
>NZ_BAGX02000004.1 GCF_000320505.1 Methanobrevibacter boviskoreani JH1 | reverse complement strand
AGAAAGCACCCATCTCTTTAATTCCATCTTTAACATCATCCTTATCACCATATAATGTTAAAGTGAAATCATCCTCAAACTCAATGATTAAACCATGAGTTTCTGCAATAAACTGAATTCTTTCTTCACCCATCGGTTTTTTAAAAGTTATGCGGCTTGTTGAGAAACCTGGTGGTGGATTTAAATTGAATTTAGAGTGAATATCTGGAACATCATATAGTTTTTCCCCTTTATTAACTCTTTTTATTTTATCCATCCATTTTTCAGTATATCTTTCAGAAACTTTATCATTTGCTAAATCGATAAGTTGATTTTGAATTTCTGATAAAGTTACACTAGCCTTTGCAACTTCATTAATCATATCTGGATGAGAGGTATCTTTCTTATAAAAATTAATCTGTGTTTTGGTAAAACCCATATTTTTATTAATTTCTGTTGGTATTTCAACATTTTGTTTCTTTAAATCAGTTAATAAATCTAAAAGAACTAACCATAATTGTTCAATAGGTAAAGAACTCATAAATGACCTTCTAATATTTTTAAAGTAGTAATGTTGACTTTAGCATCAGCTTCTTTTAACTCATCCCTGATTTGATCAACATTATCATATGAATCTAAGAATAAAACATGATGACTAGTGGTTCCAGTAATATCCAAGATTGCAATTTCATCATCATCTTTAACTTCTCTTTTTTCAATAGTTGCCTTAAATTGTACATAAGGTCCCATTTCTTCAGGAAGATCTTTATATTTAAATATTCCACCTAATGTAGCCATAAACATTAAAATCACCTACGCTATTTTATAAAAGAAATATGTTTTAATAACATATAAAACTTGTTCGTATATATTCATACTAAATATTATTTAAATAAAGTAGTATAAAAAATTTTTGTAAAATAACAAAAAATGTTTTGAAACATTTTAACTAATCTTAATTTTTATTTAGTATTGAAGTTTATAAACTTATTGTTTAAAGAGAAAAATATTTAAAAAAATAAGACAATTAAAAATTCAAAAATAATATAGTCATTAATAAAATAAAGAGGACCTGTTAGAAAACAAGTAAAAATTAAAAAAAGAAAAAATAGAGAAAAATCTCTAAATTTACATACCTAATTTTTTAAGAATAGGTTCAGCGCTTTGTTGTTGAGCAGAGAAAGTTAATTCGTCTGCATTTAATCCCATAGCTAAACCGTATAATTGAGCTAAGTGTAAAACAGGTATATGATAATCGGTACCATATTGTTCATTTACTTCATTTTGACCTACATCAAATTGTAAGTGACAGAATGGGCAAACATCTACAATACAGTCAACACCTGCTTTAGTCATATTATCAAGTTTTTCTTTAGTGAAACTGGTAGCTACAGATTTATCTCTAGCCCTTAATCCTCCACCAGCACCACAGCACATTTGTTTATCTTGATAATCAACAGATTTTGCACCGGTAATTTCAACTAATTCATCTAAAATACTAGGATTTTCGGAATCGTCAATTTGTTTTTCTGCAGATGGTTTTAAGAAGTGGCAACCGTAATGTACAGCAACATTTAAATCTAAAGGTTTTTCAAATAATTCTGCAATTTTATCTAAACCAACATCATTGTATAATACTTCTGCAAAGTGTCTTACATTTACTGAACCTTGGAATTGGTGGTCTCCAGTTTGTGCTAAGATAGCGTTAACTTCGTCTTTTTTATCAGCATTATCTTTTAACATTTCATTTGCTTCAAATAAAGAACCGAAACATCCATTACATTCAGTTACAATGTCGTCTCCCATTTCTTCAGCAATAGCAATGTTACGTGCTGCAATAGTCATCCAAGTTTTTTGATCGAAAGAACCAAATACACCAGGAGCAGGACAACAGGAAGCACCTTCCATATCTTTAAGTTCAACACCTAATTTATCGAATAAAATTCTGGTAGCTTTTTCAACACCAGGGTAACGATTATTTACAATACAACCTAAAAAGTATGCTATTTCCATTAAAATTCCTCCTATTCTTCATATCCTACTAATTTATCAAATTCACAAATTTTACAAATGTCTTGAATTTCTTTTAAAGCTTCAGGATATTTGTGAGTAGTTGGAGGTACTTCAGGAAGACCTATTTTTACTCTTAAAGCTTTAATTTTATCGTTAATAGGTACACCGTGACCAGATTGAATTACGAATTTACCAGTAGCTTTGTGAGCATCAGCCATGTAACCAGCATGAGCAGCTTCGTTACGTGCTAATTTAATAACTTCTACAATTTCTACTTTCCTAGGACATCTTTCTTGACAAGTGTAACAAGTAGTACACATCCATAAAGCAGGATCAGAAATTACTTCATCTCTTAATCCTAATAAACATTTTCTTACAATTCTTCTTACTCTGTATGGAGTTCTCCTACCAGAAGGACAACCTCCACCACAAGTACCACATTGGAAACAGTGGTTTACAGTTTCAAGACCTGCATCAATGAATTTTTGTTTAAAATCTTCATCAATATCAGCATTGGTATAAACATCGTTATCTTGTAATAAAGTCATATTATCTCTCTCATTATCAGTTTCGTTTTCATCTTCAGATTTTTCTTCAGATTCAACTGAAATTTTAACTTCATCAATTTCTTCAGAAGAGTCTTTAATATCTTCAGAAATTTCCTCATCATCAGAAGCTACAATGTCTTCAGATACTTCTCCAACAGCCTCTTCCACATCAGAAGATTCATCAGTAATTTGTTCTGTTTCTAAAGTATCATTTGATACATCATCAGAAACTTCCTCAGTTAAAGTATCTTCATCAGAAACAGTAGCTTCTTCGACAGAAGAATGAATATTTTCTTTAGGAGGTTCAACTTCTTCAGAATTCTTAATAGGTTCAGAAGATTCAATTCCAGAAACGCCATTTTCTTTAAATTTAATGTCGTTAGAAGATGCCTGTTCTTGTTTTGAGGTAACGGGTACTTTTACACTATTACTCTCAGTTTTTTCCTCTTGTTTATCGTCTTCTTTTTTTCCAGTAAAAAAAGATTTAAGACGTTTGAATACAGACATTGAAAAACACATCCTAGAATATCATCGGTACATTACCTCAATCCTTATACTAACATTTAACATGAGGAGTATATAAAGATTACTAAAAAAATCAAAAGTGTAACCTAAAAGGTGACACAGCTTACCTATCAATAATTAAAAAAATTGACCATTATAAATAACATAATTATATATAATATATTAATATAATAATAGAATTCTATTGTAATTTAAGAGATATTAATCTTTAAAATACAATAATAAATGTTAATAAATAATTCATAGAGGAATACAATGCCAATAAAGTTTGAAATAAAATCCCATGATGGACCTGGGAGATTTGGAAAATTAAATGGTGAAAAAACACCACTTCTAATTGACAGTGAAAAGTACCCTATTGCAGAAGATCAATCATGTCCATATAATGTTGATAGAGAACTTGCAGAGTGGAGTGTAAGAGAGACGATTAAAAAATCATCACAGAAAGGGATGACTGATAATTGTCCCATAGCAGTTATCCAAGGATCAAAATATTTGGATTTAAGATTGGAATGTTCCAGAAAATTAGAGGAATTAGGTTATAATGGATTTTTAATAGCAAATGGAGACGAATTATTACTCCATCCACAGGATTTAGTAGAGCTCATAGTTAATCTAAGAGAAAACTTAAACCCAAATAGTTATTTAATATTCCCATTTGCAGAATGTTCCTTTATGCCATTGTTATCCTATATGGGAATTGATGGATATTTAATCGATTCAAGTAAATATTATAGTTATTTAAATGTTTTGATGACTCCAACTAAAAACTATGATTTAAATACCTATAAAATTTATGAGGATATGGAACAGGATGAAATTGAAAAATATAACAGGAATACATTGGATTTAGTCATTAGAGAAATAAGATGGCACATGAAGAATAGAAGTTTAAGAAATTTAGTAGAGGAAAGGGCAAACACCAGTCCACAAAACAAATCAGCCCTTAAAATTCTAGACAAGAACTATATGGATTATTTACTTAAATACAACCAACTATTCTAGATATGATAATTTTTAAAAAATTTTAAATATTTATAAATAAAATTTATAATATTCATATTTATAGGAATAAACATTTTATCAAATATTTCCAAAAATATCTTTATATTTATAAATGAAAAAATATATATGAATTTATAAATGAGACATAATTCAATAAAATAGAAACCTAATAATTTATATAATGAAGTGATTAAATGAAAATTACATTTATCAATCCCCCACAAACAGCATCAAAGTATAAATTCTTAGGAGTTATTGCTCCACCTTTAGGAATGTCATATATTGCTGCTGTTCTTGAAGAAAATGGATATGATGTGAGCATAATCGATGCAACAGCATTAGATTACGATTTTGACCAACTTGCAAATAGAGTTAAAAAGGAAAATCCGGATATCGTATCCATTACTGCACTTACACCAACTATCGGTAGAGCACTTGAAAGTGCACAGGTTGTAAAAGAAGTACTTCCAGACACCATGGTAATTTTAGGCGGATACCATCCAACATTTAATGTTAAGGAAACTTTAGACGATGAAAATGTTGATTTAGTAATACGTGGTGAAGGAGAGTACACCATGTTAGAACTTGTTCAAACATTAGAAAAAGGGGAAAATATTTCCAATGTTAAAGGAATTGCATATGAAGAGATTAATGAAAACTGTGAAAAACTATTAGTGTTAACCCCTGAAAGGGAACCAATCTGTAATCTAGACGAACTTCCTTTCCCGGCATTACACTTGCTTCCAATGGATCATTACAAACTATTAAATATGGATACCCATATGTCTACAATGATTACCAGTAGAGGTTGTCCTATACAATGTTCCTTCTGTTCATCTGCGGCAATGCATGGTAGAAAAATCAGAAGACGAAGTATTGAAAATATTGTGGATGAAATGGAACACTTAGTATATGACTATGGAATTGAGACCATCGCATTTATGGATGACACATTTACAGTAAATAAGAAAAGAGTCAGAGATTTATGTGATGAAATTATGAGAAGAAACCTTAAAGTATTTTGGGGTTGTACTTCCAGAGTAGATACTTTAAATGAAGAGTTATTACAGAAAATGAAAGATTCCGGATGTATCGCTATATTTATGGGTGTTGAATCTGCAGATCAACAACAATTAGACAGGATGGGCAAAAACACAAATATTACAAAAATCGAAAATGCATTCAGAATGGCTAGAGAGAAAAAGATCAGAACCATCGCATCTGTAGCGCTTGGAATGCCCCATGATACAAAAGAAACCATGGAAAAAACAATTAAGTTTGTTCGTCAATTAAAACCTAATTATGCTGTGTTTAACTTAGCAACACCTTATCCAGGTACAAGATTCTACAAAGAAGCATTTGAGAAAAATTTGATACAGGTAAAAGACTGGTCCAAATACACATTAATCTCTCCAATATTAGAAACAATCGATTGTTCTAAGGAGGATTTAAGAAAAATACAAGCTAAAGCTTTTATTAGATTCTACTTAAGACCGACTTATTTAATTAGACAATTTTTAATGGATGGTCCTATGTTAGTTAAAACCTTCTGGGGAGTAATTAAACAAGCATTCAGTAAAAGTGGAAATTCTAATTATAATAAAAGAAATCTTGATGAAGTTAGATTACAAAACTAAAACTTCATCTACCCATTTTATAAAACATATACTTTTTACTATTTTTATAACAATAAAACAATCCAATAGCTTTTTTTAACATTAAAATTTTAATTAAAGATCAACCAAATACATTAATATCTTTATAAAAAAAAGATTTTAACCAATATTTACCAATTTATCACTATTTCTTATAAAAAAAAATATTTTAATTAAATATCAATCAACTCAGCATAATATGTACTTGAAACAATTAAAGATTCCCTAATAATTCAATAATATCAAACATAAGATAAATCATCAAAAAAGTAATCAAGGATTTTGCTTAGTAAATACATATTACAAATTAAAAATAGTTTACTAATTAAAATTATTTAATAAGTTAATAGAAATTACTTAGTAAAAATATGTGAAGATAGTGAATTTCATAA
>NZ_BAGX02000003.1 GCF_000320505.1 Methanobrevibacter boviskoreani JH1 | reverse complement strand
AAATAAAAAATGAGATTATTAAAATATCTAAAAAAGAGTTATTTTAAAAAACAATAATAAATCCTTTAAAAAAAAACAAATCAAAAAAAGTAAAAAAAAAACAGAGAAAAAAATAAAGAATTACCTTTCTTTTTTAATTTCTTGTTTTATTCTCTCCCACATTGCTTGTTCCTCACCACAACCTGAGACAATTATATTCTTATATCCAGAATTAAGAATCAATTTTACAATACCTTTGATTCTCTTTTCCATTTCGCTATAAGGATAAGGATAAAAATCAGCATTAAATTCATCTTTAATCTGATTATAATATTCCCTAGCAATTTCCACAGATTCCCTTCCAGGTATCACAATTAAATGGTCGGGATTAATTGCCCTTATAGCTTCAAGATGATCCTCAAATACCTCTTCCTCACCTACATCTGGTGTAGTATATATAAATTCTAATTTATTATCAATATACTGATTCATAAACAGTACATTAACCTTTAATGCATCACCATTATCACCCTGACCAAGACCTACCATTTTACCGTCATTTAGTTTTACAACCTCAAAACGTCCTGGAGGTAGAATCGCCATAGTAAGACCTTCAAAAACTTCACATGCAGTCTTTTCTATATTTTCTATCTTTGGAGTGAAACTTGCATATGCCGTTGTAGAACATAATGTATTATAAATATTGTGAATACCAAATGGTGGAACATCTGTATCAATCTTAAAAGACACATTAGTATCATTAGGGTAATTATAGACGTTACCTTCTATTGTAATAAACCATCTATTAGGACTTGTTTGTAATTTAGTGATTTTAACATTTGGTTCAGGTCTTTTAAATCCACATTCACATTGATAAATACCTCTATGATTTAAGAATCTTTTAGAATATTGGAGCTTCCTTCCACATACTGGACACTCAACATCTTTTTCCGGAAAAATATCATTATAATCTATATCAAGTCCGAAATAATTTACAGGAACATCCTTTTCTTTATTTTTACCAATGTAAACTGTTCTTGGATCATCAACATTTGCCACTATAACCCCCCTTTTCATATTTAAGGAAAGTTCCCTTTTAGCAGCCAAATATTTATCAAAAGGATTTTTGATACCGAGAACCTGTGTGTGTTCCCTTGAAATTGTAGTATAGACTACTCCAATAGGATCTACCAATCTTTGTACCTCACCAGGTATGCCGTGTTCAAAATCCCTAATACCATATTCAAATACACCAAGTTCAGATTTACCTTGAAGAAGACCCGTTGCAATAGCATTAACAGTATTGCTTTCAAAATTATAGCAAATTTGTGCATCTTTTGATAAAAGTTTAATCAACATAGTAGTAGTGGTGGTTTTTCCATTAGTTCCAGTAACAATAACAGAACCTATTTCCGGCTCTTTAGCCAAATTGTTTAAAGCCTCATAAGATCCGACATGAAGGAATAACCATCCAGGAAAACTTTTACCCATTCCTCCATTGAGATGTACTAAAAAGTTACCTAGTTTGCCCATACATTTAGCAAACTTATACCTAAAATTTCCAACCATAAATTGATCCACCCTTAAATTAAAAAATTTAAAAAAAATTTTATTAGTTAAGTATTACTTTTTTATAATATATAAAGTTTAATTTTTAAAAATATATTGGATTAAAACTATTTTTTTTACAAAATATAAGTTTAAAAATCAATAAATAGGTTTATACCCTTTTATAAGCTATTAAAAAAGAAATAAAAACATTAAAAATAAAATCTAAAAAATATATTTTTAAAAATATAACCAATATTATTAATTATCTACAGCATATTTCTGCAATCTATCAGCCAAATTGTTTAAATATCCTTTCATAGGTCCTGTTTTTTCTGCAGTTTTATATATTAATTTTAAATCATCTTTTTGTAATCCTTTAACCAGTACCAGAGCAAAAATATAAACAATTACTCCAACAACCAAACCTACAAAAATACCCCAATAAGTTTTAGGAACCAACATACATGCTGCCCCCATAATTAATGAGGCAGCCAATATTTTTAAAAACGCCATAGTTCTAAACTTAACGCCAGATACTTTATGGGTATAGATAATACATACAACCATAATAAATGCAGTACTTATGGAAGTTGCTAAAGCTGCACCATTAATATTGAATAATGGAACGAGTAAATAACTGAAGATAGTTTGGATAATAACCCCTAATATTAAAGATATCATAGGAATAATTGGTTTTCCAAGACCCTGAGTTATACTTGCAGATATAGTATAAACAGCGAAACATAACATGCCCATTACAAGTATTTGTAATGCAACGGTACCTAAAGTGTATTCATGTCCAAATAAAAGACCTAAAATAGGACTAGCAAACACAGCTGTACCTACACATAACGGCAATACAATAAGTATTACATATCTATAAGATTGATGAATGTATCTTGTAAGTAATTCATGATTATTTAATGAAAATGCCTCTGAAGCTGCAGGAAGTGCAGATGTTGCAACAGACATAGATACAATTAAAGGCAATCTAGCTATTGCACTTGCATTAGTGTAATAACCTGCATAATTACTTGTTAAGTAAGCACCAATAAATAAGGTACCAATATCATATAACAATACTTCTGCAAGACCAGTTATAACAACGGGAATTGAGAATTTTAAAAGCATTACAATAATATCCCGCTCTTCAGATCTTGAGATTTTCTTACGGCCTGTTTTAAACTTAGAAGTAACATCCCTTTTAAATAACCATATTGCAGAAAGAGATGCGAATAAAAATCCTAAAACTGTACCTAAAACAGCACCAGAAACTCTCCAACCAATCAATACAAATATTACAGCAAAACAAATCATACCCAGCTGTTCAAATGCCTTTGTAATAAGAATATCAGTCATTTGATAATATCCCTGAAATACTCCCCGATACAGTCCTACAATTACACTAAAAGGAGTGATTACAGCAACTAATTGTAATGGTAAAAGTGCAGCAGGCTTATGCCACCAGCCTATAGCAATAGGCTCTGCAATAAGATACATAATAGTGGCTCCAATAGCCGCCATGACAATTATTATTTTAAATGACGTTCGAATGACCTGTTGTTGCATCTGTTCATTATCCAAAGCAGAATATTCTGCAACATATTTAGCTATTGCTGAAGGAAGCCCTCCGGAAGCAGTGATATTTAAGAAATTTTGGAAAGGCAATGTAAGTCCCAATATACCATAATCAGCAGCAGTTAGTAACCATGTTAATATAAAACGGTACAAAAATCCCCCAATACGGAAGATAAAAGTACCAATAAGCATGATAAAACTACCCTTTGCAATTTTAGATTCATTATCTGACATAAAATTACCTAAAAATTCAATTTAACAAAAATAAGTTTTTTAAACAGTATAATATAATCTTATCAAATATATTTTATAAATTTTTCCATGTATTTAAAAGTAAAAAATTAATTTCCATAGATTTAAAGTCAATTAAAATTTTTATAAAATAAAGATAAAAAAAAGCAAAACACAATACCAAAACACATAAAAGGAAAAAATAGAATTAAAGTTTAAATTAATAAAAATAAAAAAAATATAAATTATCAAAAAATAAATAAGAATTCCTCTTTTCTTATTAAAAGAGAAGAAAAATTAAAAAGAAATTATAAAATTAATTTTATCTATTGATAATTTTCTGCTTTTTCATGGAAGTAAGCTTGTGGATGAGCACATACAGGACATTTTTCAGGTGGTTCAGGTCCAATAAATACATGTCCACAGTTAGAACAAATCCATACAATATCTTCTTCTTTTTTAAATACAGATCCATCTCTTACATTTTTAAGTAGGGTATTGTATCTTTCCTCATGTTCTTTTTCAATTGCTGCAACTTTTTCAAATAAAAATGCAATTTCATCAAAGCCTTCTTCTTTAGCTTCCTCTGCGAAGTTTTTATACATTTCAGTCCATTCTTCATGTTCACCTGCAGCAGCTGCTACGAGATTTTCTTCGGTACTTTTAATGTCTCCGCCTTCTAATATTTTAAACCAAATTTTAGCATGTTCTTTTTCATTACCTGCAGTTTCCTCAAAGATTTTAGAAATTTGTACATATCCATCCTTTTTAGCTTTACTTGCAAAGTAAGTGTATTTATTCCTTGCTTGAGATTCACCTGCAAATGCATATTCTAAATTTTTCTCAGTTTTACTACCTTTTAATTCAGGCATAAATATCATCTCCAAAATTACTTATATAACATATATGTTTTATTAAATATTAATTTTTTACTATTTAAAAAAAATAATAAAAGATATAATAAAAGTAGTAGTTGATATTGTAAATATATAAAAAGTGGATTTGATTAATTAAAATAAAATCCAAACCCTAAAAAAAAGACATGATAAAACAGCTAAAAAATATGAAAAAACTTAATATTATAAAACCTATTAAAGAAATTACTAAAAACAATAAACCATCTTAACGCAAAAGCATACAAATAAATAAAATAATTAGATTCAAAAAATTACTAGAAAGATTGTATAAGATTTACTCAGATTTAGATCCTTTCTCAAGAATCTTATTAATCTTATCATTAGCTACAAAAACACTAAGACCAAACTGGATAATATAATATGTGAAAATAATATACTCCATATAATTAAATTTCAAATACCATAAAATAAACAACAGAACATAAACAATAAAGATGATTATGCCTTTCTTCCTCTCATCCATATACACATATCCTATTCCAGGAAGTACAAGGTTTATTAATTCAACATTTCTAGTATACATTGGATTATCAATAATCTTTTTTTCTTTATCATCTAAAAGACTATAGTCAATTTCATCATACAAGTTCCTATCTTCAATAATAACACAACCATAAAAAAAGATATTATATTAAGATATGTAATTAACTTAAATAAATTTTTCACTGAAATTTTAAATGGTCTTAAATGAAAAAAACAATGCAAAAAATTAAGTTTTAATATTTTATATAAAAAAAATTAAAACAGGACAATATTGATTAAAAAAGAATATACAAATAACAAAATAATAACAAAAAAACTAAAAACAATATAATATTAATTCTAAAAAATCAAATGACAATATTTATAAGTAATGAAATACAATTTATTATACGATGTGCATAAATCTACACATCATTGGTGAATTTCTCAACCATTTTATAATCTATATAAAACATGAAATTCATTTAAAAAAAAAGAGTATTTATTATAATATGATTAAGAGTTTATTCCTAAAAATTACTTACCACTAAAAAAAAATATTATCTAAAAAAATTCTTAATTACCCTACCATGTTTATAAGAAATACTCTTTCCTACTCTATAATCTTATTTTCTTCAAATTTATATTATTATATTAAATTAAATAATATGATCTTTTTTATTAATAAAAGCTATTTAAACAAAGCTGTTTTATAAATTAATAATTATTTTAAAGGTTTTAATGATTTTTATTAAATGAACATTAAAAATAAACCAATGGATAGTTTATAAAACATAATATTTTTAAAATAATCAATAAAAAAAATTAAAATAATATTTTTTTACGGATAATTAATACAAATTCCTAATTTAAAATCAAATAGTAATAATTATAAAGTAAAAAGAACAATAATTAAATAGGGAAAAAGATATTTTTTGTCAAATGATAAAAAAGGAATTCTTAATCTCCATATTTAAGAGAAAAATATTTCATTAATCTTAAGGGCATGACTTTAAACATTGCTATTACGAATGTTTTAGCTTAAAGAAAAATTAGGAACTGACGTGTTATGTCCTTCACCCTGATTTACTTTTTTTAAAAGATTTATACAATATCATCTATTTCATATAAATTTAAGTAGAAATTAGTACTTCACATAAAAATAATATGAAATTAAAATAAGGAAGAATTAACATTTTTCCAAAATACTTTTATCTGCACCTGCAACATAAACAAGATATTCTGCTTCTACAATATGTAACTTAGATGGTATAACAATACAATGAAGAGGGCTTCCAAAATCATAATCAATCAATTCTGATATTTTACCTGCCTTGACAATACCCTCATCAGATCCAACCCTTGCAATACCAACGGCTAATGTATCCTCATTGATAACCTGTTCTTCTTCCGGTAAAGTGTCTTTAACCTTCATTAAATATTCGAGACCTTGATTAATACTCATATATCTATCTTTATGAGCCTGAATATCAAGAAGCACTAAGGTGTGTAGTTCCATATCCATATTTTCCTTAATAGCCATATATGGTGATTTAGGGAAGAAATTATGATCCGGAAATGGAATTGTTGTAACCTTTCCAAATTTATATCCCTGAAGACCACTTATTGCAGGAGCTGAGGATAAGATAGAAGAACCATGAATTACCCTATAATCGATACCTTTTCTAGCACATTGAACTAAAAAGTCAGAGTGTGTTGTGGCAATCAGCGGATCACCACCAGTAATAAGCGCAACATCTTTGTTTTTAGCTTCAAGTATAAACGGACTATCCTCTTCAACTTCAGATCTATTTAATATATGAATCTTAGAACCGATTTTATCTTCAATAGCCTCTAAAGTAGAACCTATTAATTTTGAGGTAAAAAATTCCGCATAAATTACATCCACTTCTTTTAAAGCATTTAATGCTTTAATTGACATATCATTTATATCAAATAATCCTAATCCAATCAAATAAAACATGTTTTTAACCTTTAAATTTAAATTATAAAATCAAAATTTCATAATAATTAATATAAAAAAATACTTAATATTAATTTATAACTTGAGATAAATATATTTTATAATAAGAAATTTAAACTTATTATTATTTAGGAATAATAAGCTATTTTTAGAAAATAGAAATCAATATTTTAAATTAAAAATACATATTATAATTTTAATTGAAAAAAAATATTTCTTTACATTTTATTTATTTAATCAATTTAAACAATGATATTATGCAATCTTTAAAAATTAGTTTACCTGCTGTAGATGAAGTACGTAAAATCATCATGGATATGGAAATTATGGATATGGACCATAGAATCAAGCCTGAGAAAGACTATGGGTATATTGGAATAACCTCCCCAGTCAGTGATGAGGAAATAGAGAAAATGAAAGAAGAGGTTATCAAGGTTAAAAAAGTGCGAAAACTTCTTAATGGAAGACCTCTTGAGATTGAAGTTGTGGACAAAGAGTTAGAACTTATTCCCAGATATCCCCATAGTGTTAGAGAAATGCTTCAAGGTAAATTAACAGATCAGGAGATTACAGATTTAAGAAACTCCTTTGATATCATAGGCAATATTGTAATTGTTGAGATTCCGGATAATCTTTTAGAACATAAAGAGTTAATCGGTGAAACCACATTAAAATTCACTAAACGTAAATCTGTTTATATGAAAAAAAGCCCCATTAAAGGAGTAACACGGGTCAGGGATATTGAATTTATTTGTGGAGTTAATAATCCGGTAACCATTCATAAAGAACAGAAGATACGCTTAAAACTAGATGTTAGTAAAGTATACTTTTCTCCACGCCTTACAAGTGAAAGGAAAAGAATTAGAGAGATTACTGATGATGGAGAAAAAATATTAGACATGTTCTGTGGTGTTGGTCCATTTTCAATAGTTATCGCAAGTAGAAACAAAGTTGACATAACTGCAGTAGACATCAATGATGTTGCAATAGATTACCTTAAAGAAAATATCAGGTTAAATAAATTACAGGGAAAAATACATCCCATATGCGGAGACATTAATAAAGTTGCATCCGAACAATTAGAAGGTGAAAAATTTGACAGGTTAATAATGAACCTACCTGGAACTGCATATGAATTCTTGGATACCGCTTTTTCACTTGTTGCACAGGAAGGAATTATTCATTACTATGAATTTGCACATGACTGTAATGAAGGCCGTGAAAAATTAGAAAGAAAAGCTGCAGAACATGGTATGACTGTAACAATTGAAAGATGCCATAAGGTACGTTCCACAAGTCCGGGAATGTGGCAGATGGTATTTGATTGTAGAGTACATTATTAAGATAAAAAAAGTATTTAAATAGAAAATTTAACTTATTAAAAATGAGTTTATTTAAAATAATAGAAGATCCATTTATAATGGATCTATAATACCTTTTTCAGTAATTATTCCAGTTATTAAATCATTGGGAACAATATCAAATGCAGGATTAATTACCTCTGTTCCTTTAGGGCAAATTCTACAGGAGCCATAATGAATTACCTCATCAGGATCTCTTTCTTCAATAACTGTATCATTAATATTGATATCCATATCAAATGTAGAATATGGGGCAGCTACATAAAATGGAATATCAAATCTTTTGGCAGCTAAAGCAACCATAAAAGAACCAATTTTATTTACGATTCCTCCTTTTGCAACTCTATCTGCACCAATAACAACCTTATCAATCATCCCCTGACTCATCAAATATCCGCTTGCAACATCACAAATAAGTTTTACAGGAATATTTTCCTGTTGCATTTCCCACACACTTAACCTTGCACCTTGACCACGGGGACGTGTCTCATCACAGATTACGTTAATGTTTTTACCCTCATCATTTGCAGCCCTTATAACACCTAATGCAGTACCATAATCTACACATGCCAATGCTCCAGCATTACAATGTGTTAATATTGTATCACCATCGTCAATAATTTCACGGCCATATTTACCAATGGCCCTGTTAATTTTCATATCCTCATCATAGATTTTAAGGGCTTCCTGTAAAGGATTTTCACTATCAAGAACTCTATCTACAGCCCAAAATAAATTTTTAGCCGTTGGACGTGCAGCTTTAATTTCATCAGCAGCTTTGTTTAAATCAACACCACCAATATCAGCCAATGCCATTCCAAATGCCGCAGATACACCGATAGCAGGTGCACCTCTAACGGTCATATTTTTAATAGCAGCAATAACCTCCTGATAATTACTACAATAAACATATTCTAGTTCATCAGGTAATTTCCTCTGGTCAATCAATTTTAATTTATTATTTTCCCATTCTAAAGTTTTCATAATACTAATTATATTTGAAAATTAAAAAAAGTTTTGATAAGGATATCCTAATAACATAAATTGTGAAATTAGAATACAAAATTTTAAAAAAAGCATGATAAAACTGGTCGTAAATTTTAGATAATTTCCAATTTAAAAAAAAAGCGAATCAATATTAAAATAGTTATAAAGTTAAAAATAAAAAAAATAGTTAAAAAATAAAGAATTAGAAATGACTACTTGGAGTTACGCCAAGATTATGGTCATGACTTTTCTTACCAGGAATTCCATAAGCATCTGCCCTACATTGGGTACATGCTCTGAAAACTGGAAGATATTCTTCAACTTTTTCCCTAGTGTTTTCAATTAATAGACAATCAGGACGCTCATAATTTTCCATTTTATTTAATGGTATGAGAGGAAGAACATTCATTAAAGAAGCACCACGTTTAGAAACCTCTTTTGCAATCTCTTCAATATGTTGATCATTTAATCCAGGAATAAGTACTGAATTGACCTTTACAATTACACCTAAATCATCAAGTAATTCAATACCTTCAAGTTGGTTTTTAATAAGTATTTTGGCACCTTCAACTCCCCTGTAAACTTTACCATGATAATGAACAAAGCCCACAATATCTTTAAGGATTTCAGGATCTATTGCATTTATTGTAACTGTTACAGTATTTATATTACAGTCTGCAATTTCTTGAGCCTTTTCAGGAAGTAAAAGCCCATTAGTACTCATACATTTAATAATTTCAGGATGAATTTCATTTAATTTTCTAAAGAATTCAAATGTTTCTTCATTTGCTAAAGAATCCCCAGGTCCTGCTACACCTACAACAGATATAGGTTCTTCCTTTAATATTTTTTCAACATGCTCAATACCTTGTTCTGGATTTAATATACATGCTGAAACACCAGGTCTATCTTCATCAGGTTCATGGAATGACCTTACACAGAAATTACATCCAATATTACATTTTGGTGCAATAGGAATATGTGCCCTACCTACTTTATCATGTAATTTTTCATTAAAACATGGATGAGCTTTAGTAATATGAGCGAATCTTTCTGCTTTATGATTTCCTTTACCTATTTCAACTGAAGGTCCAGATTGATCTTGTTTACCTTTAATATCAGCCATATTATCTGCCTCGCCAAAATTTATTTGAATAAATTTAATTAACCCCTATATGAATTATTATTACGATTTTATAATAATTGTTATTATTCTTAATTATATTACTTATAAAGTTTACCCTAATAAAACAAAAAATAAACTAAAAAAATAATAGAAAATTAAGATAAATTAATATAAATTTAGGATTAAAGAATATGATGATTAAAAATCAGGAATTTAATTCATCAATATACTCCTCTGCTTTTTCAACCCATTTATCTCTTATTAATTCATCAGTAGCAACAATAGCAATTATCCCATCACGGGAAACATCTTTAATTACTTTAAAACCTTCAGGAACAATCCTATAAATTCCATCATAAACTCTTTTTTGAAGATTAATTGAAGGGTTATCTACAACATACTCCTCAATAAACCTCTGATCACCGTCTAAGACAATTGTATATCTATCAGGCTGGTGAACATTTTCACGTCCATATTTATCCCATAATACTTTAAGAATATGTGGAAGGTAATTCTCATCATCAACAAATACATTAGTTTGATTATTATCTTTAAAGAATTTGGTATGTGCAACCTCTTTTAAATAGGTATTTGAACTAGTTTTTTTAGTCTTAATAGCCATGATGAAAACTACTTCTTTAGGATCTACAAAAGCTTTCATATCTGTAACAGAGGGTCCAAGTTGGAGATCTTGGAAAATCTGCCTAATAATCATATCATAAACTTCTGCTCCATCTTTATCATATGATTCAACTAACATATAAATCACTTATGCTTTTTTATCTTCTTGTCTTCTACCAAGTCCAGATACAAGTAATGCTGCCCCTACTGCACCGATATGTTGGGAATATTCTGGTACAATTATATCGATACCACCAAGAGTATCTTTAACAGCTTCAACCAAACCAGAAATTAATGAAGTACCACCTACTTGAATCAATGGTTCCCTTATATCGATTTCTTGGAGTTGTTGCTCATATACCTGTTGTGCTACAGAGTGACAAGCCGCATCTGCAACATCAGCCTTAGAACCACCTGCTGCCAAAGTTGTAACTAAATCCTGGATACCAAATACAATACAATAACTGTTTAAAACCGCATTTTTATAATTACCGGATACTGCAAGAGGACCCAATTCTGTAATATCAACATCTAAACGACGAGAGGTCATGTCTAAAAATCTTCCAGAAGCACCTGCACATATACCCCCCATAGTAAAGTTATCAGGAATTCCATTATTTACAGTAATTACCTTGTTATCCATACCACCAATATCCAATACAGTAGCTTCACCTTTTTGTTTACCTGCAAGATATACAGCACCTTTTGCATTAACAGAAAGTTCCTCCTGAATAAGTTCTGCATTTAACTGTTTTCCAATATTAATACGACCATATCCGGTAGTACCAATACCATCTAGATCATCCCAACCATAGTCAGTATCTGCAAATGCCTGATCTGCACCTTTGTAAACAGATTCCATAATATCCTTAGTAGGATTCCATCCAGTTCCAATTACTTTGTTGTTTTCCATTAAAACAACCTTGGTAGTAGTTGAACCTGAGTCGATACCAAGGGTTAAACCTTCCTGTTTTTCACGTGCCAAGATACTTCTTCTAGCTACGGTTGTAACTAAAGCTTCCATACGAATAAATAATTCATCTGCTTTGGTTTTTTCTGTAAATGAATAAGTTACAACAGGAATACGGGTATTTTGTTGAATAAATCTTCTAACTTCATTTCTTACCAATGCTGCCTCAGCACATCTGAAACATGAAGCCACAAATACTGCATCTGCTTTACAACGGCCTTCGACAATTGCCATTGCACGGGCAATCATCAATTTTAAACTTGAACTTTGAGCTGAGAAACCGAATTTAGTATATGCCTCTTCAATATAATCCAAATCTATCTCCGGAAGTATAATCTCTGCACCAAATGTTAAAGCTGCTTTTTCTATTTCTTTTTGAATACCACTGTATTCAGTACCACATGAAACTAAAGCTATCTTTACCATTTTAATTACCTCCCTCGGTTTCTTCAAGTGAATCTAAAAACTCATTGATTTTATTTACAAAGTCAAAAGTTTCATCTCTGCTTTTTGGATAACTTAATTCTAATTTTGGTATATCTCTTTTACGTAAACAAAACATGGACAATTCATTTGTCCTAGCACAGCCAACACAACCAAATCCTATAGGAGCATCATCTACAATAATAGCAGCTTCTGCAGCATCAATAAGAGGTCCAATAATAGACATCCTACCTCTAACACCTGATGGAACTTCAATAGCTGCATATTTCAATCCATTTAATGGATCATTTTCTGTAATATTCATAGGAGGAGAATCAATTTCAACATCCCTAACTTTTTTAGACATAGCCTTTTGTAAAGCTAACACTTCATGCCCTTTTCTCTCAATTAAATCCCCTAAGACTAAAGAATTTGGAGGATAAATAGCTACTTTAACCATTTTTTCACCTTAATACCACATATTTTACTTTATTAATTCCATATAAAAAGAATTATTCTTTTTTAGAATCTTCCTCTTCTATAGATTCTTTAACAATTTCTACAAACTCATCAACATCGATTGGTTTAGGTCTTTCAACATAAACATCTCTAGGATGTTTTAAAGCATCACCGACATCACCTAAAATTTTATATTCACTTTCCATTTGGTGAAAACCTTCTCTAGGTCCATATCTATGACCTCTACAACGTCTTGGATCACCTGGTGGGAATCCTCTAGATTTTGTAAAAATATTATAAGGATCTAATTTCCTAACCTCTTTTATAGCTTTCTCAACATCTTCAGATTTACCTGCAACCATCGCACCATAACAGGTCCATTTAACGGTTAAAGGTAAATCCAATAAGTGTAAATGATTAACAATCTCATTTTCACCAACATTAGCTTTAGGACCTAATATAATCATTCGAATAACATAATCAGGATCTGTCTCTTCTTTTGATAAATCTGGACTAATCGCTAAGTTCGCGGACATATAAAATCTCCCCTTCTTTTAATTCACCAATTAATTCTAAATCAGTTACTACTTTACCAATTATATTAGTAGCTTCAAACGGCTCAGCAGTAGGACCAAAATCGGAATTTGACTCAAATCTTACTCCAACCAAACCTACATTTTTCTTAATCATATTGGTTACACCAACAACACCTGCCTCAAGGGTATCCACATTTGGAGTATTCTCCGGTATAAGACCTTTGGACATTTTTGAATCACCTTCAAAAATAGACATATTCATTCCAGGAAAGGCAAAATGAACTTTTAATTGACCAATAGGTTTTTCAATTAAACCTGTAAGTCTTCTAAAGTACCAAGCAGTTCTCGGAGCTTTATCAGTAACCTCAATAACCGTAATCTTATCATCAGGATAAGCAGTGGTAGTAACCTTACCTGCATTTAAAATTTCCACAGTGGTTTCTGGATTCTGGGCAACAACCACTGCATCATCATCTTTAAATCCTTCACGAATATGCTCGATTCCTGCAGCTTTAAGGAATCTCTCTGCTTCGGCATTAGTTTTATTTAAAGTCATAATCCTAGGAGGATTTGCCCTAACAGTAATTTTTTCATTTAGTTTGGCAGAGTCTACCAATTCCATTCCCTTAGATACCTTACCAATGATTGTATGAGAATTAGAAGTAACTCTATCTTCCCTATAAATAAATACTTTACCTATTCCAGTACCATCATTTCTCATAGTAACAGTACCACGGCGACGAGGACCATAATCCTCTAAAGGTCTCCCAATTCCTTGAAGTTGATAAAAACCAAGTAAAGAATTAGCCTCGTAACTTACTTCTATTGTTCCTTTATCAATTAATGAGAATAGATGTTCAACGGATTTTGGAGAATTGAAGTTTGGTTCTATTTCAATATATGTAAATAATTCATAACCCTCTTTTAACTCGGTATCCAAATTGGATACAGAAGCACTATCTGTAGTTGTTGTTCTTTCAATAACGGGTTCAATATCCAAAATGGTATCCCCTTCATCCAAAAGGTTTAATGTTTTTCTACCACCTATAACATTTGCGAATACTCCACGATTATTATCCGGAACACCATATATGCTGAAATGTTTATCTTTCGAAAATATTATGTGAGTAGATTCATTACTAAAACCAGATAAACTTAAAATAACCTCTAAATCACGGTATTTATATTCATTATGGCTTGGTTCCAAATCAGTGACAATAGGACCCATAGCAGTTTCAGTTGATGAGGACCATCTTATAGGACAACCAATAAAATCTTTGTATTGCTTTTTCCAAACATCAACGATTGGTTTAGCTGCTAGTTCTTCTGCCATTTCAATTATAATACTGCCCTTAGGAGTTTTAATTTTAAATTTGTTAATATTCTTTTCAATCTCCTTTTCTCCTTTAATCAAACATAAAATGCATCCAGGAGTATAAGGAGCATTTGAAATTTGGATAGCATCTTTAATAGTAGAACCATCGGCAATTTCTATTTTTTCTCCATTAATTGTTATTAACATAAAATCTCCCTAATTATAATTAGTAAAATAAATTAAAAATTTTAATTAATTTGATTAAACTTTAAAACTGGATTTTCATCCTGTTTAAATACCACTATTTTTTGATTTTTATTTTCTAAATAAAGTATTTTTTCATTTATTACATCACCAACAACTTTTGTTGTTAGATTGTATTTTTCCAGATTATCAATAATCTCCTGACAATTTTCACTAGGAGCAGTCAAGACAAAACCAGCACCGGGATAAGCTTTAAGCCATACCTCCCAAGGAATATCCTCATTTTTTGGAATTTTCTCTAAATCAACAATAGCTCCAACATTGGAAGCTTCCAACAACATTTCCAAAGTACCAAGTATTCCAGGATTACTTATATCTTTACCTGCACTAGGTAGTTTTTCCTCTGCGATTTTATTCATAACTCTTATTTGGTCCCTTACAAGAATAGGATCCTTATCAAAGGTTGTATCCCAGTTTAGTTTAGTCTCCTCATCATAAAACTTACCGTCCAAATCAATAGAAACAAGTACCTTATCTCCAACATTAGCTCCAGATGAGCTAATGATTTTATCTTTATCAGCAATACCTACAATAGCCACATCAATAGAGGTATAATCCGCATCGGGATGGAAATGACCTCCAACCATTGGAACCTTGAATTTTTCACAACCACATTTAATTCCTTTAATCACTTCCTCACAGGTTTTCTCATTGTCAACTGCAAGTATATCAACCATTGCAATAGGTTTACCTCCCATTGCAGCAATATCATTTACATTAACTAGAACAGCACAATAACCTGCCCAAAAAGGATCAAATTGAAGTAATTGTCCCCAGATACCATCAGCAGCAAGCAATATTACTTGATTATTACCAATATCTATTGCGGATGCATCATCTCCAAAATCAAGACAAACATCCCCAGATATATTATAAACATCAGATAATAAATCTGTAACATTAGATATAGTTCCTTTTCTTGTTACACCTTTAAACTCTTGAATAGAATTAACCAAGCTAGTTAAATCCAAAGCCACACCTTCTAAAAATTTTCAAAAAAATCAACAATTTTTCTTATAAATAATTATTTAATATACATTATATTTTATTATTTCCCCTAGGAACATAAAATGAAATTTTATAAAAAATTGAAAAATAGAATGCCTAACTAAATTATTATTTTTTAGTGTATTCAATATCCATATCCTCAATAATATAGGTAATCTCATCGGATAACTCCTGAATTACATTTTTTAAATCATTAGAGTCCCGATTAATGATTAAATGATTAGATTTATTAAATAATTCCACATAAACCCTATGACCTACCTTATCATCATAACCGGAATTTACCTGGAATATTACAGAATCATTTGACTTATAACCGTCTTCTACAACCTTATCCAAATCCCCATCTGTAATACCTATAATAGGAATTTTAAACCTAAACAGAATATCAGAACCTAAGAGAGTTGTGTCATCACCAACAGTTACAATCAAGTCCATGTCCCTATAGGAATAAACATCCTCAGCAGCATGATCTAAAAAACCAATATTGTATACATCTTTATCTGATTTATGATTTATAACTCTAGGTCTTACTTTAGAGCGCCTAAGTAAACCTGTTTTAACAATAGCCGTATTTAAATCAATTTTTCCAAGTTTATCCACGCCATGTTGCTTAATTTCCCCACCAATTATATCAACAATAATACCATCTTTACTAACCAATGTTAAAGAAGAGGAATCTGACTTACCGATGACATTACCATTTACAAGAATGTTCTCACCGGGACTTACTCCATGAACTCTTCTCTTAACAATATCTGCATTGTTTTCATATTGATCTTCTTGAATTTTTACCGTATCATCAACACCAAAGTGTTTCGTTTCAATATCTTTAGGACTAATCCTTTTTATATGAAAGGTATCTTCAATATTTAAAACAAGTTCATCCATAGAATCCTTTAAATTATCCGGACAATTCCAAATAACAACGGTACCATCCTCTTCACCAGGTCTTTCAATTTGAATTAAGGGAATATCCTCATGAAAACTCTTATCCATATAATGATGTACAACCTTATATCCGAAAACATGACCAGTAGTGGCTGATTTACCATAATTCAATAAAAAGATAAGAGAGACATCTTCATCTGCAAAAAGAGACAATGAATCACTTGGGACCAACCTTTTAGAAACATCTATTTTATCCTCCATTGCCGCATCAATTACTGCAGTTCTACCCATGGTTCCTCCTAAACGACAACGAACATCTGCAAAATTAGATAAAAATTCAATAATTTTAAGTGCATAACCTGAATCAATAATCATAGGACCATGCACTACAACACCTATTTCCATCATATCAACTTTTTTAAAAATTTTATAAATTTATGCAATGATTATCTATAAAAATCATGTTAAAATAAAATCAAAAAAACATATATACTAAAACTTTAATTAATTAATTTCTGATTCTACGCTTAAAAATCTTAGAACCGCATATTTCACAGACATCCTCAGGATAATCTGCGGGATACTCCTTTTTACATCCTTCACAGGTTTTAACCCAATTATAAACCTGATTAATGCCTTTTGTAATAATGGAATTAAATGGAATATTCAATATTTTTAAAACGTTTTGAATAGAATAGTCATCAGACAAAACGATAGCTGAGCCATTTAAATCATTGATTTCCAAAGCCAATGATAGAAGTTGTCTATCAGGATAGGACAACCTTAAATCATCACCAGATTCAGATATAATATTATCCAATTTATTGACATAAAATTCACTAGGAGATTTGATAATTAATTTACCATCAGAAATAATCTGATCTAAATGAATTTTAGACTTTAAATCTTTAACCTCATATGTAATCTCAGGAACAGTATAATTTAAATTATCATTTGGTTCAAAACCATTAATAAATGCAGAGGCATCCAAAATTTTATATGTTTTTTCCATGATTATACTATAATTTCTAAATTAATAAAGATTATCAATAGAATTAGAAATAATTAATTAAGATAATAAAGATATAAAAAGAATAATATTTTATTTGGTGAGTAATTATGAAAAGCAAATCCATGGAAGAACACAAAAAACATGTTCCAATAGACGTTAAATGTGGAGTAATTACATTAAGTGATAGTAAATATAAAGATTCAAAAGAAGGAATAAACTCAGATATCTCAGGAGAGGACATAATCAATGTTTTAAAAGAAAAAGGCCATGAAATCAAAGAATATACTATCATCCCCGATGATAAGGATATGCTTTTAGATACAGTTAAAAAAATGAATGAAGAAAAAATTGATGCAATATTTACAACAGGTGGTACAGGTCTTGAATCAAGGGACATTACGATTGAAACATTGAAACCACTATATGATAAGGAAATTAATGGTTTTGGAGAGATATTTAGATTAAAATCCTATGAAGAGTTAGGCTCAGGGGCACTACTTTCAAGGGCATCTGCAGGAATATATAATAAAACAATTATCTTCTCAATGCCAGGTTCACCAAATGCAGTTAAAACTGCTATGGACATAATATCCGATGAAATCGGCCATCTAGTAAAGCATTCAAGAAAATAGATATTTATTCAAATAAACTTTTTCTAATTCTTTAAATAACCATTAAGGAAAAATGAAAAATTAAAAAATAGTTAAAACATGATCTAAAATAGATATTTATTTAAATAAACTATTTTTAATTCTTTAAATATCATATAAAAACAACAAAAAATAAAATAAAATAAAATAAAATTAAAACTTGACAATAATAGAAATAGCCAAAACAATAAAAAAAAAATATTTAATCAAATAGTTCATCAACAGAGATTAGAGGCTCTAAAGTTATACCTTCTTTTTCAAATGCCTCTTTTGCACCTTCTTGTCTGTCAACAACAACAAATGCCCTTTTAACAATACCTCCATTATCCTGTATAACTTTTATAGCCTTAAGTAAAGATCCACCAGTAGTAGTGACATCTTCAACAACAATTACATTATCCCCATTATTAAGTTCTCCCTCAATTTGTTTAGAGGTTCCATAACTTTTTTTCTCTTTGCGGATCATCAAAAGGGGAATTTTACTTTCTAAAGAAGCAGCAGTTGCAATAGGTACAGCACCTAATGCTGGTCCTGCAATTTTATCAATATTATCCTCTGAGATTTTTTCAGTGATTAAATCTGCAATAGTTTTAAGAATTTCAGGATTAGTAATTGCCCTTTTCATATTAACATAATAGTTACTTTCCTTTCCTGAAGCCAATACAAAATGTCCTTGTTCAAAAACTTTATTTTCTTTTAAAAGTTTAATTAAATATTCTTTTGAAGCCATAAATAAAACCTAACTTTAATAAATAGAAAAAAATTAAAAATAATTAAAAAAATTTAAAAAATTATATATCATAAGTATCTTTAAGAATTATTTTATCCCCAATTGTTTTAACTAAATCAAATGGAACAATATCTTCACTTTTAGAAGCCCTGAGTGTATTAGAAATTCCTTTTCTTTTAAGAACCAAAGATAGGATTTCATTAGATTCTTTATCAAACTCAATATCATCAACAATACCCATATTGTTAACATCGGAATCCAATACCTCTTTTCCAATAAGGTCTTTAACTATCCTCATAAACATCACCTTATAAATTAATATTATATAGTTTGTGTATAATCCTATTAAAATATAATCGATACCAATACAATTTTCCATTTAAAGATTTATCATGAAAAACATATTTAAATGAGAATATGAAAAACATGGCTAAAAAAAGATAAATAAAGCTTATTTATAGATTTAAGTCTAATCAACTGTTAGAATCCGATCTAGTGAATAAAAATTACTGATTAAATAAAATTTAGGGGTCTGAAATTTTTACATTTGGGAAAGTTTTTGTAGGGCTGTTTTTGACATATCGCATTGTTGTATGAGGAGTGTTCCTAACAATACATAAAAGAAATAGTGTTTTTTCTACAGATTTCGGTGTGAATTCGTGTATTTTTCTCATTTCTAATGAATTTTTCAATACTTTAAAGTAATCTTCTATTTTTCCACGTATTGGTTTATATTTCTTCCAATTGACAAGTTTATTTAATAATTCTTTTTTTAATCTTTTGAATATAGTTTTAGAGTTTTGTTTCTTCTTATTATTACTAAAAACGTCTAATGGATAGCTTAATTTGTCGTCGAATTTTTGTTTTGTAAAAAATTTTTTTGGAAAAATGAAAGGAACTATTTTGTATTTCTTAATTCCTATTTGGTAGTTTTTAAAGCTGCAATAGCCTTTATCGAAGATTAACACATCTCTTTTTCTTATCAATCTTCTCCTATGCAATTCTTCTAAAAATTTCTTCAAAAAGTTTTGAATCATTCGGGGCACCAGAATGTAATAAAATTGCAACAGGAGTTAATGAATCGTAATCAAGTACAAATATAGCTTTAAATCCAATATAATGGCCTTCTGAAGAAGAATAACTCCATTTTAAATTCATTTTTGCAAGTTTTTCTTTACTCTGTCTTCTACGATTGAAATAGAAATCTAAGTCTATTGGTGTGGCATCTACAATAAAAGTCTTTTTTCCCCTTCTTTTGTAGTTTCCAAAGTGTTTTAAAATGCTATTTACTGGATTGGTGTATTCCTTGATGGAATTTTTTTGCAAGTAATCATAGATTTCTTGAGCTTCTAAAACTTGATCCATTTTGAAAAATTTTCTGAGTTTATTTCTGCTTTTAAGATTTTTCACAACAAATTCCATCGGTAAATCAAAAAAAACATACATATAAATTGTGTTTTAATGACTGTTCTTAGTTTTTTAGTATTTTTAAATCCATTTGAGGTGAATATTTGCTGTGATCTTCTAGAATCGATAATTTTAAATATTTTGTTTAACATAACATAATTTGAGTCGTTTTTATCTAAATTTAAATTGTGCATCATACGTATCGTCAAATATATATTTATTGCACCTATTATTTAAATTTATTGATTTAAACGGCCTTTTTTTTATTTAAAACTAATTTTAAAAATGTATTATTAAAAATAAAAAATAAATCACACTT
>NZ_BAGX02000002.1 GCF_000320505.1 Methanobrevibacter boviskoreani JH1 | reverse complement strand
TATAAAAAACAAGCAAAAATAAACCATAAAAAAAATAAAAAAAATTCAGGCCCCTAAATAAATTATATTAATTAAAAAAAGATCATGCTTTAATAAATATTTAAAAAAAAAATAAAAAAAATAGAGATAGTTCTCTTATTCTTCCCCTTTATTCCAATTTACAATCCCATATACAATACAAAGGATTGTAAAGAAGATTATAAGAACATAAACTCCCCAAATCATTGGGTCTTCAATTCCTAATACTGACATATTAACACCTAAGCTTTATCGAATCCTTTAAATGATTTATCAATTAATTCTTGATCTAATGGTTTTGTAATTAAACTTACAACAATTAAAAATATTGCAGACACTGGAACACCAAATAATAGAGGATCTACTACAGGCCATGGCATTGTTGTGATTAAAACAGGACTACCAGTTAAAAATTGACAAATACCTAAAGCGGCAGCTGTTTTCTTATACATAAATAATAAACAGAATAAACTAGTACAAAGACCTGAAACAACACCTGCTATAGCCCCTGCTTTTGTTGTGCCTTTCCAATAGATAGATGCAATATACAATGGTAAAAATGCAGCTGCACAAATACCCATAAATAAAGATGTACCTAGTGCAATAATACTTGAAGGCAAAATAAAGCTTAATATAAGGGACAATACTACCGCAATTAAAATACCTACCTTAGTAACATTTACCAAGTCGGTAGGTTTTTTATTTTTAATTGTACCTATAACATCACTTCCGAATGCTGTACCTTGAGTATGGTACAATGCAGACAAAGTACTCATTGAAGCTGCAAGTAATGTTAACAGGAACACATATACAAACCACTCCGGAAGTGCCATATTAATAAAAGTTGGAATAATCTTGTCAATGTTTCCACCTACAACCTCTACTGCAGTTTTACCTAATTTCTGATAGAAGTAAACATTGGAAAGTGAACCTACAACATATGCTGTAACAGGCATAACTGCAATAAATATACCACCAATTAAAACTGATCTATTTAATTCCCTATCAGATTTGACTGTCATGAAACGTACAATTAATTGTGGTTGAGCAATTGTACCAATACCTACTCCCATAATTAATGTAGATACAAGATACCACCAGAAAGGACTTCCAAATTTAGGAAATGCCGTCCATCCAAGTCCTCCTTGAGCAATAGCTTCTTTGGAATATAATGGTGCCATGTTAGTTAATGCCATATTTGCATTCTGGATTCCTCCAAGTTTCCAAAATACAAAGAACAATAGAAAGATCATACCACAGAACATTATTGTTCCTTGAAGGGCATCGGTATACATAACTCCTTTAATACCCCCATAAAATACATATGCTGCTATAATAATTGAAAATACAAATAATGCTATCTGGAAATTAATTCCCAAAGATGTTTCCATAAACCTTGCAGCCCCTATTAAAACAACAGAGGAATAAATAGGCATACCTAAAAATATGATCAAACCTGAGAAAATTTTAAGAAACTTACTATCAAATCTTCGTGCTAAAAAATCGGGAAATGTGACAGATTTTAGATTAGCCCCAATTCTACGGGTTCTTTTACCTAAGAATACAAATGCTATAAAAATTCCAACTACTAGATTTAATAAAGCTAGCCATAAAATACTCATTCCATATTGACCAGCTATACCTCCAAAACCTACAATTGCAGCTGTTGAGATAAAAGTCGCCCCATAACTTAAAGCCATTACATAAGGATGTGAATCTCTCCCTGCAATTAAGAAATCTTCAGAGGAATCTGTTCTTTTATATGCAATATAACCTACATATACAACCATAAATAAGTAGATTATAAAGACCAAACTCAATACTAAAAGATTCATAATTAACCTCTAACCTATTAAAATTGATTTATTAACCAATTTTCATAAAAAAAATACAATAAACTGAAAAATTATCTAAAAAACAGAATTTATAAAAAAAAATTCTTTATAAATCTCAGTAAAATTTAAAAAATTTATACAGATATAGATTATATTTTATTAGATATATAAATTATTATTCAAAGATTAAAACAATTCAAAATAAGCATGTAAACGGTTAAAATTTACTGTTAAAGATTAATAAAAATTGTATAATATACAATTTATATACTGAAGATTTGAAAAGTTTCACTAATTTTAAAACAAACCCTAAAAAAATAAAATAGAAACTATAAAAAATTGAAGATGCAATTAATTAAAAAATCATATTCATATAATAGAAACTAGTTATAAATATTATAGATTATATAAAAAATTATTATTAAAAGAATATTATTAATTTTATTAATATTACAAAATTAAAAGTGATATAATGATTTGGAATGAAGAAATGGAATGTATGGACCCGGAAGAAAGGAAAGAGTTACAACTTAAAAGACTAAAAGAGGCTGTTAAAAGAGCAGAAGAAGTTCCTTTCTATAAAGAGCAATATGACAAACTAGGATTATCTGCAGACAGTATTGAAACCTTAGAGGATATTGAGAAATTTCCATTTACAACAAAAGATGATTTGAGAAGTTGTTATCCTTTCAAACTTGTTGCAGCAGATCCTGAAGACATTGTAGAGATTCATGCTTCATCAGGTACAACTGGAACTGCAACCGTTACATGTTATACTGAAAACGACTTGGACATCTGGGGAGAAATCACTGCAAGGGCTATCGGAATGGCAGATGGTGAGAAAAAAGACAAAATTCAAAACTGTTATGGATACGGATTATTTACCGGTGGTTTTGGAATAGACCATGGAGGTAAGAAATTTGGTGCAACCGTTATTCCAATGTCTGCTGGAAATACAAAAAGACAATTGGAAATTATGAGGGATTTTAAAAGCGATATCATAACCTGTACCCCATCATATGCTATGTATCTTGGAGAGGCCCTTGAAGAGGAAGGTTACGGTCCAGAAGACATTAATCTTAAAACAGGTATCTTTGGTGCGGAAATGTGGACCGAGGAAATCAGAAAAAGAATTGAGGAAAAACTAGGTATTAAAGCTTTAAACATTTATGGTCTTACCGAGGTAATGGGACCAGGTGTATCCTCAGAATGTTTGGAACAAGCGGGAATGCACATCCAGGAGGATCACTTCTATCCGGAAATTATTGATCCAAAGACCCATAAAACATTAGGAGATGGAGAAAGAGGAGAACTCGTTTTAACAAGCCTTACTAAAACTGGAATGCCTATAATCAGATTCAGAACTAAAGATATTACCTCATTAAATCATGAAAAATGTAAATGTGGAAGGACAACTGTTAGAATGAACCGTATTACCGGAAGAACTGATGACATGCTCAAAATCAGAGGAGTAATGGTATTCCCATCACAAATTGAAAGAGCATTACTCAGAGTTAGTAAAACCAGCCCTAACTACCAAATACATGTTACAAGACCTGATGCTTTAGATGAGCTTGAAGTTAAAGTTGAGGTAACTCCAGAGATGTTTTCAGATGAAATGAAACAGGTTGATGAAAAACGTAAAGAAATCGCAAAAAGTATTAGTAAGGAAATAGGTCTTAGGGTAAATGTAAGCTTTGTTGAACCTGGAACAATTCCAAGAAGTGAAGGAAAAGCTGTTAGAGTAATTGATGAAAGGAACTTTGAATAGGTGATAAAATGACAGTAAAACAAATTTCAGTCTTTATTGAAAACAACGCAGGAAAATTAAAAAAAGCAATCAATACAATTTCAAGTGAGGGAATAAACATCAGAGCACTTTCAATTGCAGATGGTGCGGAATTCGGTATATTAAGATTAATCCTTACAGATAATGACAAGGCTAAAGATGTATTAACAAAAGGCGGATTCATTGTAAGGGAAACAGAAGTTATTGTAATTGGAATTCCCGATGAACCTAATGGATTAAACACTTTATTAGATGTTTTGGAAGGGGAAAATATTAATCTTGAATATGTTTATGCTTTTGCAAACAATAAAACGGATGATGCGGTAGTTGTAATTAAGGTTGAAAATTACGACAAAGCATTAAAAGTCCTAAGAAATCATGAAGCAAAACTTTATGATGAAGGGGATATCGAAAATTTATAAATATTGAATTATTCAATATTTCTTCTACTTTTTTTTTAATTTTAAAACTTAAATTGAATCATTTATATCTATTTATATCTAATAAAAAAAACTATTTTTTACATATTTTATATTAATTAAAATAATTACTTTAATTAAATAGTTAAAACCCCAAACTAATTTTAAAAACTCATTTTAAACCAAGTAAAACAAAATTCAATTAAAAAAATTACTATCAATAAAATAAGCAACTATAAATTAAAAAATAGATGAAAAAATCAATAGAGAAATAAATAATTTCTTATATAAAAATTTTAGAAAAAATAGCCCAGACTAGAAAAAAAATATATTTAGAGGAAATATAAGTTTCAGTCCTCTTCAGTAAGAACGACTTTTATATCTTCATCACTAAATATATATGAATCATCTACCTCTTTTAGATTTTTTAATTCTTCGATTAATTCACCAGATTCAAGTAAATGCATAAATCCATTAAAAAAGTTATTTAAATCTTCTTGTTCTTCCTCTTCACAAATAAATGTGGTATTTTCCCTTAAGTCAGCAGGATTATCTGACCAATCTGAACCTGTATAAAATTCTTGATTTTCTACTTCTCCATCATCATCATAATCAATAGCCATGATAATTTCACAATCAGTTCCACTAGCCTCATAAGTTAATTTAAATTCAGGCATATTGAATCACCTTATACTTTTAATGAAATAAATAAAAATTCAATCTAATAAAAATATCATATATTTATTATTTAAATTATTCTATTCTATTTTACCAATAGATAAATAGTTTTCAAATGTTTATAAAAGGATACGAATCATTAAAATAAAATAAATAGACTATAACTCTTTTAATAATGTTAAGAGATCTTCCCTGGTATAACCTAATTTAATAAACAGATTCTTAACAGATTCATTATCATTAATTTTAGTAATCTCGTTCCAAGCTTTAAAATCATTATTAATAATTCCATTAATTAATAATTGGATAGTAATTAAATCATCACTATCTATTCCAACTAAAACTTCCTTGTCACTAAACTTTCCATCTGGATCAACTAAATCAAATTGATTAGTACCTTCTCTTCTTTTAAGAATTGCATTATTAATTTTATATGACATTTTCAACACCATAATTAAAATCTTAAATTGAATTTTATTATTAATATTTTAAAACTATCTTATTTAAAAGTTTTACTCATTAAATTTAATAAACCTAAAAAAAAGGAATAAAACCGCTTATAAAAAATTTTAAAATAGAAATTTATAATCAAACTATAAAAATAAGTAGATAATGATAAAGATAGAAAAGTAAGATTGAAAATATTCAAAATAAATATCGGCATTTAAACAATAAAATAAAAAAAATATTAAAAAACCATCAAAATAAATATTACACATCCAAATATTAAATTAAAAAAATACTGTAAAAACAGTTAAAACATATATTATTCATTTAAACAATAAAATAAAAAAATATTGGAAAAGTAGTAAATAAATATATTCTTATCCCAATATCTTATTAATTATAATCCAATTTTAGAATAATATTTAATGTTTAACAGCATCATAACCTAAATCAAAAGCTTTTAAATTCATTTTATGGAATTTTTCCTTAAGGTTATGCTTCATTGAATCAACAATAGCATCTTTTGAAATAGGGAAGGACTCTACAGCAACAGCTGAACCTAAAAGTACCATGTTTAAGGACAACATACTTCCTGCCTCTTTTGCAAAATCATTACCCTCAACAGGATAAACATGATTAAAGTTTTCCTTAAGACTATTTACAATGGAGCTTATACTAGGATAAGGTTGACCTGAACTTGAAAGTTGAGCCGGAATTACAGGAAATGTGTTGAATACCAAATAAGTTTCTTTGTTTGCCTTGTGTAATCCCCTTAAAACCTCGGAAGGTTCAAATCCAAGAATCATGTCAGCAGTATGGTTTTCCAATATGGAACTTTTAAAATTACCTATTTTCAACTCGGTAGAAACAGATCCCCCTCTTTGAGACATTCCATGAATTTCACTCATTACAACATTTAAACCTTCATTCATTGCAGCTTCACCAATAATGGTAGAGGTCTTAATAATCCCTTGACCTCCAACACCACAAACATAAATTGAATAATTATCTTGACTCATATTAATCCCTCTTTAATCGTTAATTGTTTCAAATGCATCATATTTACATACTTGAACACACATTGAACAACCATTACACATAGATGTATCAACTACAATCTTACCGTCTACCTTGCTAATTGCAGGACATGCTAACTCTTTAACACATGCATCACAGTTGTTACATTTATCATAATTTACCTTAACAGGATCCTTTTTAGGATATCCCTTAATTAAAGTACATGGAGATTTTGCAATAATTACAGAAACGCCATCATTGTTTAAAGCTTTCTGATAAGTTTCAACTGTTTGTTTAAGATTTAATGGATTAATAACTCTTACAAAACTTGCACCTGCAGCTTTTGCTAATTCACGAATAGAAATTTCAGGAGCATGATTTCCCATACCATCAACAGGTATACCTGGATTTGGTTGACCTCCAGTCATTGCAGTAATACGATTATCCAAAACGGTTACAATAAAATTCTGTCCATTGTGAACACCGTTAATTAAAGGTGATACACCACTATGGAAAAATGTTGAATCTCCAATAAAACTAATTACAGTTTGATTAGTTGCCATGGAAAATCCACAACCGTCACCGATACTTGAACTCATGGATAAAAGATAATCTGCAACATTGTAAGGAGGGTTGATTCCTAAAGTATAACAACCTATATCTGATGCAAAAATAACCTCGTCTTCAGGTATTTTCTCCTCTTCTAAAGCTTTTTTAACACCATAGTATGTTGCCCTATGAGAACAACCAGGACATAAAGTTGGAGCCCTAATAAATAGATTTTCCTTAAGGTTTTTAAGTGAACTTGTTTTCTCAAAACACCTGTTTTCTGTTTCGTATCCTAAAACTTTTGAAAATCCTTCCCTTACTATATCACAGTTAAATTCCTCAACCATAGGAAATGTTTTATCAAATTTACCGTGAACCGGAATATTTAATCCATGGGTTCCGATTGTAATTAAAACCTCTCTTTCTGTAATCGGATCTACCTCTTCAATTACAAATACCATATCCAAATCCTTAATAAAGTCATAGATCAAATCATGAGGACATGGATAGGACAAGCCTAATTTTAAGAATTTAACATCCAAATCATCCTCAACTGCAACGTCATATCCATAGTCAAAAGCACTACCAGATGTTATTACTCCTATTTTAGCATCTTCAGATAATTCAATAATAGGATTAAATTCAGATTTGCAGACGTTTTCCTCCAATTTTTCAATTTTTTTAGTTAATCTTTCATGCATTCCCGCCGCATTTGCCGGTACCGGAACATAAGCTGAGGGATTCTTTTTAAAATGACCTTTATTCCAATGTGTTGATTCGTTCTTAAGACCGTTATGTTCCTTAATGTCACCAAATTCAACAATTCCCCTCATATGAGATACACGAGTAGTTGTTCTTAATATTACCGGAAGTTCTAACTTTTCAGATAATTCAAATCCATAAACCATCATATCCTTGACTTCTTGAGGATTGGATGGTTCAAGAACAGGAATATTTGCAAGACGAGCATAATTTCTTGTATCCTGTTCATTCTGTGATGAGAATACAGAAGGATCGTCTGCAACCAATATAACCATTCCACCTTTAACACCGGAATAACCAGTTGTGACAAAGGAATCTGATGCTACGTTTAAACCTACATGTTTCATAAATGTAAATGATCTGAGACCACTTACTGCAGAAGTAGCTGCAACTTCCATAGCTACCTTCTCATTAGTAGAAAATTCGAAATATATACCTGAATCTTTTGCAACAACAGATAAAATATTTCCAATTTCTGATGAAGGGGTTCCAGGATAAGTAGCTGCAACAGATAAACCTGCCTCAATAGCACCCCTTACTGCAGCTTCATTACCTAGTAAAAAATGCTTTTCTCCTTTTTTACCATTAACTAATTGATCATAACCCATAATCATACCTCTTTTCTTAAAAGTAATAAATTTAATAAATTAAGATTAATATTATAACTTTAATTAATTTTTACAAAGAAAAATTATGTATTTTAATAAAAAAAGATAGTTTTATGTTTTAATATAAAAATAACCCATAATATCAATTTTTAGAAAAATATTTAAAAATGATATAATACTATTATATATCTATTAATCGATTTATTTAAAATATTTATCTAAAAAATACATGATAACAAAAAAGTAGATTTTAATAAATTTAAAAAGAATTTGAAAATATACTTAAAAAAAGTTTATCAATAGATAATAAAACCTATTGGTTTATATCAAATAATAATCATTATATTAAAAAAACAATAATATAATAATAATTACTATTTTACTTATCATTTTATAAAAAAATTTTAAAGGATGAAAAGGATGATTACAATTAAAGTATTAAGGTTTGATCCAGAAAAAGATGAAAAACCTTACTATAAAGAGTATGAAATCGAAAAAACCGAACAAATGAAGGTTTTAGATGCATTGACTGCTATTAACGATAAATATAACGAGAATATTAGTTTTAGAAGCTCATGTAGAGCCGGCCAATGTGGTTCCTGTAGTTTAAAGATTAATGGTTCTGGAGCACTTGCTTGTAAAAGTGAAATAAACGATGGAGACATTATTGAACCTTTAGACTTACCTATCATTAAAGATTTAATCGTTAACAGAGAAATATATGAGGATAAAGCTGCTTCAATGGATTTGGAACTTAATATTCCAGAATCAAACAGATTAAATCTTGATTTAAAACCTGAAGAACTCGAGGATACTAAAAAAGTTAGAACATGCATTGAGTGTTATTCCTGTCTTTCTAGCTGTCCTGTTGTAAAAGATTTTGGAGATGAATATGCAGGACCTTACTTTATGAGATATTTATCCAAATTCGAGTTTGATCCAAGAAACGACAATGAGCGTTTAAATCAGATAATAGAAGAGGGGGTTTATGACTGTACCAGTTGTAGAAAGTGTGAGGAGGTCTGTCCCAAGAATATCAAAATCTACGGAAAAGCAATTGAAAAATTACGTTCAATAATAACCAATAATGATCTTGGACCATTAGACGCTCATAAAAATATAAACAGGATGGTAAGGGAAACAAACAGATCTGTAAGCTATCCTAAGGAAGGATTGAGTTTTATCGAAGAGGTCAATAAAGACAAAGATCCATCAAAGAAAAGTAAATATGCATTATTTACCGGATGTATGGTGGATTATAGACTTCAAAAAGTAGGTCATGCACTTCTTGATGTCTTAAAAGCGAATGATATTGACATTGATGTACCTGAAGGCCAGGTATGTTGTGGTTCCCCACTTATAAGAACAGGACAGACAGATCTTATCCAAAATTTAGTTGACACCAATAAAGAGGTATTTAAGGATTATGACACTGTTGTTACAATCTGTGCAGGATGTGGAGCAACACTTAAAAATGACCATCCAGAATATGGCTCCAATTTAAATGTTCAGGACATTAGTGAATTCCTGGTGGATAAATTAGACGTATCCAAAATGAAAGAGCTTGACAAAACAGTGACCTGGCATGACCCATGCCATCTTGCAAGAGGACAGAACATACGGGAAGAACCTCGTAGAATATTAAATATGATTCCAGGCCTTAAATTTAATGAAATGGACAATCCTGCAAAATGCTGTGGTGCTGGTGGTGGAGTGAAATCTGCAAAACCGGAAATAGCTATGACCCTTGCAAAGGACAGGGTTAACGAGATTAAAGAAACTGATGCTGAGGCAGTAATAAGTATCTGTCCATTCTGTCAGAGGAATATTCAGGACGCATTGGATGAGGAAGGACTTGAAAATATACATGTAATCAATTTAATTGAATTGTTACAGGAAGCTTATGCAGAATAAGACAATAGTTAAAGCTGGAAGGTGTTTAAAATAGGAGATACTGCTACCGAAGAAGAGGTCATTGTAGAAAATACCTCTGTAATTAAAAGTACTGAAGAGAGTAAAACCGATTCTGAGGACAAATCTAGTGAGGAATCAAAGACAAAAAGTACTGGAGTATCTACAAAAAGAGGGATGGTTTTAAATAAAAACCATTTCTCAGATGCTGCTTTAGTTATAAGAGATAATTTTTATGTTGTTTTTGTAGAATGTGAGACCTCCGGAAATGTGGGATTTTTAGCAAGGACCATGGCAAATTTTGGACTTAAAAATCTTGTATTGATCAATCCCTGTAAACTTAAAGATGATGCATATTACCAGTCCATGCATGCAAGAAACATTGTGGAAAGTGCCGAGATTTATGATACCCTAGACCATTTTCTTGAATCCAAGGGCATTGACTTTATAATAGGCACTACAGGTTCACCTGGGGGCAGTTACAATCTTTCAAGAATACCTATAATGCCGGAGGAACTTGCTGAAAAGATCAATCCCAATAATAAAATCGCAATTCTATTCGGAAGGGAAGGTGACGGCCTAACAAACAATGAGATTGATAAATGTGATATTGTCGTATCCATCCCAACGGATCCGTCATATCCTGTAATGAATATCACCCATGCAGCTGCAATAATCTTCTATGAAATTTTTAAACATAAGAATACCTTTAATAAGGAAGGTTTAGATGAAAGTACCCATGTTGAAAAGGAGCACCTTCTTGAAAACATGAGGGAATTAGTTGATTGTTTAAGTATTCCGGAACACAAGAAAAAAACAGGTTACAAAACATTTAAAAATATTGTAAATCGTGCTTTTATAACTGGTAGGGAGGCTCATACCTTAATGGGCATATTAAGACATGCAAAACTAGACATATTATATAAAAAAGAATAAGAACTCTTATTCATTTTACTATTTTTTAAAGTAAATTTTTTATTAAATTTTTAAATCAATTTAAATTCCCATACTAATCCAACTACTTTTAAAATAAAAATTCCCAAGCCTTAAAAAAAATCACTATGAGATATTTAAAATTGTTATATTAATATAATATAAAATAAATATTATTAATGTATAAAAAATATACTAAATTTTATAAAATAAATTTTGTTTAGAGGACTATTTATGGCTATATTAAGTGATAAAGACCTTAAAAAGTGTATAGATGATGGAAAAATAGTTATTGACCCATTAACTGATGAAAAACAAATACAACCATCCTCAATTGATATGAGAATTGGTGATGAGTTTAAAGTTTTTAGAGTTATTCGCAAACCCTTTATTGATCCTAAAGATGATGATGACATTGCGTCATATATGGAATCATTAACTGTTGAAGATGGAGAGGCATTTATAATACACCCAAATGAATTTGCACTTGCGACTACATACGAATATGTAAAGGTTCCAGACGACTTAGTTGCACGTGTTGAGGGACGTTCCTCAATGGGAAGACTCGGGGTTACCATGCATGTAACTGCCGGATATATCGACCCTGGATTTGAGGGAAAGATCACTTTAGAAATATCAAACATTGGTGCTATGCCAGTTGCGTTATATCCTGGTCAAAGGGTATGTCAACTTGTTTTTGAAACTATGACCACACCTGCCGATAAACCATATGGCCACCCAGATAGAAATAGTAAGTATATGGGTCAAAAAAGTCCTGAAAGTAGTCGTATTAAAGATGACTATGAATTAAATAAATAAAATTTATTATTTTTTATTAAAAATATTTTCCAATTAAACCGGAAGAATATTTTAAACCAACAATTATTTTATAAAGCTTAATTTTTAAAAATATTAAATTATTATTGGAGATAATCTATGAATCATGATAAGATGTCAAATATTAGTGCAAAAAGAGGTTTCTTATGGCCTTCTTTTGAAATTTACTCAGGAGTTTCCGGATTTACTGATTACGGACCTCTTGGTGCAACACTTAAAAACAACATTATGCAGAAATGGAGAAGACAATATGTTGTAGGTGAGGGATTTACAGAAATTGAGGGACCTACCGTAATGCCGAAAGAAGTTTTAAAGGCTTCAGGACATGTTGATAACTTTACAGATCCAATGTGTAAATGTGAAGACTGCGGAGAGGTTTACAGAGCAGACCATATTATTGAAGAAAACATTGGCATAGATGTGGAAAGCCTACCTAATGAGGAACTAGATAAAATCGTAGAGGAAAACAATATTCGCTGCAGTGAATGTGGTGGTAAGCTTTCAAAAATCTGGGATTACAACCTGATGTTTAAGACCCAGATTGGTGCAAAAGGAAATAAAGTTGGATATATGAGACCTGAAACTGCACAAGGCATTTTCATTTTATTCAAAAGATTATCCAGATATTTTGGAGGAAAATTACCGTTTGGAGTAGTTCAACTTGGTAAATCATACAGAAATGAGATTTCCCCAAGACAGGGAGTAATAAGACTTAGGGAATTCACCCAGGCAGAGGCAGAGATCTTCCTAAATCCAGAGGATAAAACACATCCCAAATTTAATCAGATTAAGGACATTGAATTTAGATTATCCTCTCAGGATGTGCAATTGAATAATAAGGACGAAATTATCGTAACAGCACAGGAAGCATTAAATGAAGGCATAATTTCAAGCGAAATGCTTATCTATCAGTTATATCTTGCAAGAAAATTCCTAGAAGAAATCGGCATACCTGAGGATGCGTTGAGATTTAGACAACATTTACCTGGAGAAATGGCTCACTATGCACTTGATTGTTGGGATGTGGAATGTAAAACCGACAAATATGGATGGGTCGAAATCATTGGAATAGCAGATAGGGGAGATTATGATTTATCCTCACATACCAAAGAAAGTAATGAGGAATTGAATGTCTATATCCCATATGATAAACCTAAACATGTTAAAAAAACCATTATTAAACCGAATATGGCTAAATTTGGACCTTCATTTAAACAGGATAGTCCTAAAGTAAAAACCTATCTTGAAAACCTTAATGATGATGAGATTAATGAAGTTAAAAAAGCTTTAGAGGATGACGGTAAATATATAGTTAAATTGGATAAAGATCTAGAACTTCTTCCGGAACATGTTGAATTTAAAGAAATCGAGGAAGAGGTCAAAGGTGAGAAGATTACACCCCATGTAATTGAGCCTTCATTTGGAATTGACCGTATATTATACTGTACATTATTACATTCATTTACCGAAAGTGAAAACAAAGACTACTTCAAATTCCAAAAAGAAATAGCTCCAATTCAAATAAGCGTATTCCCACTTTTAAACAAAAACGAATTACCTAAAATTGGAACCGAAATCACTGAGACCTTAAGAAATGAAGGATTCAATGTAGACTACAGTACAGCAGGATCCATTGGAAAAAGGTATGCAAAGGCAGATGAAATAGGAGTACCTATTGCAATAACTATTGATTTCGATTCAATAGAGGATAAAGCCGTAACCGTAAGATATAGGGATAGTGAAAAACAAGATAGAATTCCTATTTCCAATTTAAATGAATTTATTCAAAACTATTTCAATGAATAAATCATTTACCTTTTATTTTTTTTAAAAAGCAGCTATTTTTAATATATTTTTAAAATAAAAATATAAATCTAATTTTAACCATTAAATACCTACCCAATAATAATCTCTATTTTTAACATATTCTTAAAATTAAAACCTCAACCATATATCTAAAAAACCAATTAATCTGATTTAAAACAAGATTAAAAATTTAATATTAGGTATACATTAAATAAAAAAAGCAATGAAAATTTAAAAATGAAAAAAAAGAAGGGATATTTGACATTAAAATATTTAATAGATATCTGTTTTAATTAGATACCTAAAAACTCTAATGCAAATATCCCATAATCAATTAGAATATGTACAATATATGCAACAAATAAATTTTTAGTTCTTAAGTAGGAATAAGCTAAGAATATTGAACCGAAACCTACACCAATTAAAGCATAAAATACATTACCATATGTAGTAATATGCAAAAAACCGAAGACCAATAAACTAATGATAGTTGCAATAATTACACTTAAATTACGTTTATCTGAACCTTTGTAACATAGATATAAAGATGCAATAAATGGAATAAATCTTAGTACCTCTTCCCAAACCAATTGGGGAAATACCCATAGAAAATCCCAGATAGTATAATTTAGCCAAGAATTATCTGCTCCAACAAGACCCAGATAACTAAGCAAGAAGGACAATAATATTCCAAGGAGGAGATCTCCCGCTACACAAAATATAATTACCCAAATATCATTAATTTCAGGTTTTTTAAATATTTCCCTCCAATGACCTTTAAATGCATATAGGGGAACTATAATACTACTGAAAAATAGAATTAGTGTAGATGATTCTTCCCCACCAAACAATGAAAAGGAACATAATACTATTATTATAGATTCAATTACAAGTAGTGCCCATTTAGTATTAGATAATCTCGGATTATCCTTAAAGAAGGGAAATTCAGTATTTTCCCTTTCCCATCCAATATCTTTTATCTTCAATAAAAACATAAATCACCATTAAAAATCATGAATTAAATATTAACAACTAATTTTAAGAAAATAACAGATTTCAAAATAGATTAGAAAATTATGATAAACTTATAAAAAAAATATCCCAAAAATAGATCTTGATTATTTGAAACTTAAATTAAATTAATAATTAATATTTAATTTATGAATTATTTTACACTGTAATTTATTTTTTACATTATATAAAAATATATGTATAGACAAAATAGTATTGTGATACTATGGGGGCAAATGTATTTGTTACAGGCTTAATATTAATTTTACTTATTTCATGGATAATAACTTCAATTGTTGATGATAGAAGTGGCTTGACATGCTGTAGCGGAATATTTTTAATACTGATTCTAGGAGCCATTTCAACATCACCTTAAGGATTATTTTAATTATAATCAATAATGTTTAAATCTGGTAAATTAATCAATGAATTAAAATTATTAGATTTCCATTCTATAGACCATATGGAAATACTAATTTTTACCCAGTAGATGACTTTTAAAAATTATATAATAAATTATATCAAAAATTGTAATTTAGATAGACATCGTACCTATCGTAACTTCAGATTTTAAAAAAATATTTTAAGTTTATACATAATTTCCATATAAAAAAAAAGCAACATAAGATTAAATTGATTATTTAAATAACAATATTAATAATCATTAAAAAGAGAATTAATGAAAATCAGAAAAATAAATAAATAAACTTAAAATTAGACCTTAAAAATTAAAAAAAAATATAAGAAGATTATCTAAAAAAGATAGTTTTCTTTAACTAACCTAACAATTTCTTTTGCTTCCCCTGCTTGATCAGATGGTACTTTAAATGATAAAGGAGCACTATATGCTGCACCTTCAGCGGTAACAGTAGTGTTACCATCCACACCTATTTTAATATCCACATCAAAATCAAGGGTACCTGCGGTTTCAAAAGATATTGTCTTAATTGTTTTTTTAGGGAAGAATTTAACTTCAACCTTTTTACCACTTAATCCTTGAACATCAACATCATATATCCCATAATTTGTAAGAACGATTTGATCCCTTAAAAACTGAAATGACTGAATAATTTCCTCATCATCAAAGAAAAACTCGGACACATAATCTGCATCCATATCAACACTAGCATGTCCTGCTAACTTATCAAATAAAGCCATAATTACACCTATAAATTAATTTTAAAAAAAAATGAAATTGTTTTAAAATAAATAGTCCTATAACTATCTAAAAAAATGATTTATAAATCACCAATAAATCCAGCATATGCATCCGCTGCAAAGACTAGTCCAATAAGTCCAGCAACATAAGTACCGACAGCACCTAATGCATAAGCAAGAATAATATCAACGATAACTACTGCAATAAATACAAACAACCAATTTTTTCCTCTGCCTAATAAATATTGTCCTATCCCAGGTAAAAATAGGGATATGATAGCTGCAACAATTTTGTTTTCCATAATAATACCTCTAACTGTTAATAATTGAATCCATAATTTTTTAAAAATTTTGAAACTTTCAATTTTTTTTCAAATCAATACACAACATATGGAAAAACTATTTTAATCAAAATGAATTAAAGGAATAATTTAAAATCAAATCATCATAACCAATAAATCAATTTAATTAAAAAAATGTTTAAACACATATTGTAATATATTTATACATTTTTATTAAAGTATACAATATAATTAAACTTTATAATATAAATAAGTTATCATTTTAACTATACAAAAATCAGAAACAAATTATATTATCAAATATACATATTTCATAAAAACAATTAAAAAATTATATAAATTACATTTATTTTTATTTAAATAAAATGTACAAAGTAAAAAAAGAAGAAATATTAAAATTTTTTTAATTAAGTAAAAATATACAGTTTTTAATGTTTTAAATATTAATTAAAAATTTTTTAATAAAATATAATTTTATTGAAAAATATATAAACATCATCTTTGTTTAAAAAATTCTAAAATTTCTAACTATAATCCATTAAAAATAAGATTTAATTATCAATTCATATAGGCACCATTATGGCATTATACTAAAAGTAAATACAAGAATCCAGATTATAATTTAATTAAAAATAAAAAGAAATAAAAAAGAAAACAAATAGCTTCTATAATTACTTAAAGTAAAGACTATAAACTTAGAAA
>NZ_BAGX02000001.1 GCF_000320505.1 Methanobrevibacter boviskoreani JH1 | reverse complement strand
ATAATTTAAATTTAAAAAAAAAAAATAAAAAAAAGAACAAATAGCTTCATATTACTTAAAGAAGCTATAAACTTGAAAGTGCAAACAGTCTTTTAGAGAATATCACAAAGAATGGAATAATTAAAAAATTTACAATAAATGAGACTATTCCATTACTAGAAACATCAACAAAGATAAATCTATATATTAAAAATTCTGATAGAACAATGAAAGAGTAAACCATTACTAATTTACATATTCCAATTTTATCAAGTAAGTCCAATATCTCCCTAAAAGCAAATCCACTTTTAAAATTGCCATGGTGATGTGCCAAATTAAGAAGACCGCCCAACATTGTTAAATAGATAAGGCCTACAAAAAACAAACCCATTGCCCTAACAAAGAAATCATATTTATAAAATTCTAATTCAAAACAAAAGAACAATATAACTCCAATTATTATCATGTAAAAAAGAACAACAAGTTCATCTTTTAAGCCATGACGAATTAGATCCAAATAATTAGCGAAAATGGGTGGCTTTTCAGATCCGTCTACTGTCTCCTCAAGAATCTTACAAGAGTAACCGGATTCAATCAAGGAAAAAGCAAATAAAATGACAATAAAAATTAACCCACTTAAGTTTTGAATGTCACTACTTTTAAAAACAGTATCTTCCAAATATGAAATAATATAAAGAAAAACACCCAAAATAAAAATAGCTTTCCAATCAGAAACAGCATATCTAAGACTATTCTTAAATAAATCTATAAACCTATCCATAAATCATCATTTTTTAAAAATAAATTTCACAATACAACAAATTAAAAATTCAGGCAATAAAAAGATTCTATAATAATATATCCCATCATCAATATACAGATATTACTCCCCATTAATCAGCGAAGGAACTATAGTATATATAATAATCATCCAATAAATTGAATAGCTCTTCCTTAGTATTAACCTTAAATAATTTTAATAATGTTTCACGGCTTTTAGGAAAACGTTTGATATAATGTGACACAGGATTTCTAATCTTTCTGATAGCCAAATTCTCATCCTTATTTTCAAGGAAAAGATTAACATGTTCTTTTATAACATTGATTTTCTCTTTAACACTTACGTCCTTAGGTTCCATTCCACTATCCAAGTAATCAACACATTCCCTAATTAACCAGGGGTTTCCAAGTGCTCCCCTACCAATCATTATAGCATCGCAATCTGTTTCATCAATCATTCTCTTAGCATCATAGCATGACTTAATATCACCATTACCAATAACAGGTATGGACAATTCATCTTTTACATCTTTAATTATAGACCAGTCTGCTTTGCCGGCATATCCTTGAGCCCTTGTACGTGGATGGACAGTAACTGCAGATGCACCTGCATCCTCAACAATTTTAGCTATTTCAACTGCATTAATATTATTTTCATCCCAACCACTTCTTATCTTTACAGTAACCGGAATATCAACCGTTTCCACAACTGTTTTAACTATGTCATATGCCCTTTCAGGATCTCTAAGTAATGAACTTCCTGAATTAGAGGTAATTGCAACCTTTTTAACAGGACATCCCATATTAATATCAATGATTTCGGGATTTACATTTTCACATACATATTCTGATGCTATCCTAAATGATTCTGGATCTGGTCCAAAGAGTTGTACAGAGATAGGCCTTTCATAGTCAGTCATATATAACATTTCATGGGTCCTATGATTTGCATATTTAATTGCAATTGTGGAAATCATTTCAGTTCCTATAAGTCCACAGCCCATTGATTTAACAATAGATCTAAATGCAAAATCACATTCGCCAGACATGGGAGCTAGTACAACCTGATTATCCAATTCAAGATTAGAGATTTTCCACTTCATAAAACCACATAAGTTTTTTCTAAACCAATATTAGTTAAATTAAAATCACTTTTAAAATTTAAAGGATTTTATTAAATTAATATAACTATAAATTTTAATAAATTTATCTAAAACATCCATTATTAATTCAATTCTTTTTATGAGATTTTTTAAATTATTTTTTCCTTAACTTAATTTTAATCTCATAAGATTACTTTAAAAACAGTATTCCCACCAAAGTTATCTATTATATCTGTCTTTTTCCCTTTTTAAAATATATAGGATACTTTATTGATTTTAGTATTTAATTTTTATTTAAACAAAAAATAATATAAAACATGATTTTATTAGATGATAACCTACCTAAAATAAATATAATTATAAATAGTATTGAATTATTTAAAAAAATTTAAAATTTAAATAGATATAAAACAAAAATTAAATTAACAGAACAAAAGGGGGGAATAATATGAATAAGAAACGTATAATAGGAATTTTAATAATTCTTATTGTTATAGTTGCAGCTGTAGGGTTATACCTATTCTACAATAACGATGTGGAATACAATAATGTCCAGTTAAGTGACACATGTAGCATAGAGATGCCTGTATCAAACAATATAACCAATAAAACCATTGAAAATATGACTGCATTAAACGATACAGAACATAAAGTTTCCATTCTTTACTACAATAGTTATGATTCCGGACTTGCAGAATCTGTTGCTAAGGCCGTGGTTTATGACACATATTTTGAATCCTACAAAACCGGAGCAATCGACATTACACAGAACGAATCACAATATGTAAATAAAGCAAATAATGATTCTATCTGGTATAATAAAGAGGATAATTATTATATGGCTTCTGTAGGAAATTCAACTACACATGATAACTTATTAGTAATTTCTGAAAATAAGGATATCATTGAACATATCCTAGGCAGCATTAGATATGTTAAAAATAATAATACGGAAAATACGAATTAATTGGTTTCTGATTTTAGAAACCTTTTAATTTTTATGAAAAATAATAATTTATCTAGCAAATATGTAATTTAATAGATAAGAATCAAATAAGAAGGTATTCGATGAAAAATATAAATGTTTTAGATCATCCATTAATAACCCATAAACTTAGTATATTAAGAAGTGTTAATACAGGAACAAAAGAATTCCGGGAACTGATTACAGAGATTTCCACACTCCTAGTATATGAAGCAACCCGTGATGCAGAATTAGAGAAAATCACAATAGAAACACCTTTAGATAAAATGGAAACTGCCATGCTAAATGAGGATAATTATGCAATTGTGCCAATACTTAGAGCAGGAATGGGCATGTTGGAGGGAGTGATAAATGTTATTCCCAATGCAAAAGTAGGTCATATAGGTCTTTATCGTGACGGGGAAACACTAAAACCAGTGAAATATTATTATAAGATGCCGAAAGGAATATCAGAAAGGGAAGTTATAATTATAGATCCAATGCTTGCAACTGGGGGAAGTTCATCAGCAGCCATTAGTATGCTTAAAGAAGATGGAGTAAGTAAGATTAAACTTTTATGTATTGTTGCAGCACCTAAAGGAATTGAAACAATCAATTCAAATCATCCGGATGTTGAAATATTTTGTGCTGCAATAGATAAGGATTTAAATGATAAGGGATACATTCTTCCAGGTCTTGGAGACGCCGGTGATAGAATCTATGGTACAAAATAAAAAAAATTCTTTTTAAAATCATTTTATATATAAATTATTTATCAATTATTACCTATTTTTTCTAATTTTAAAACAAAACGATTACCTTAAGGTAACTAAACTATTTTTATATCTAAAACTATTAATTAAAATTTATAAAATTTTAAGAGGCCATTATGAATAAAGAAGAGAAAGTAGATTTTCTACTAAATGAATTAATATCACAGTTAGATGAAAAGATAGATATTCCCAAAGATTATCAAAGTAAAAGATTACTTTTAAGATCTTTAATGAATATTCGTCTACCAGGACCAATATCCAAGGAATTTCTAGAAGTTCAAGACGAGTTATTAAGTTATGAAACAAATTCTAAAAACTTAATTAGCTCAGATGAAATTAAAGAAACCAAAAGAAATCCCAAAATAGGAATATTTCATGGAGACATTACAGTTTTAAAAGTCGATGCAATTGTAAACGCATGTAATTCAAAACTTCTCGGATGTTTTATTCCACTTCACAGCTGTATTGACAATATAATACACTCTGCGGCAGGAATACAATTAAGATATGACTGTAACAAGATCATGGTAAAACAGGGCCATGATGAAAAGAATGGACAAGCAAAAATAACCAAGGGATACAACTTACCTGCAAAATATGTCATTCATACCATTGGACCTGCTTTAGCACCAGGTGCAAAACCGAACAACAAACAGAAGGAAGAGTTGAAATCATGTTACACCAATTCTTTAAAGGTTGCAGATGAATATAATCTAAAAACAATTGCATTTCCAAACATTTCAACAGGAGTGTTTAATTTTCCAAAAGAAGATGCGGCAAAACTTGCATATGAAGCTGTATCTACCTATCTGAAAAATAATCCAAAAACTGGCATTGAAAAGGTAATCTTTGATGTTTTTGAGGACGAACAACTAAGAATCTATACAGAACTACTTGAAGATTGAATTCAAGAAATTCGATAGATTAAATGAGGAAAAGAAATTCGATTTATTAAAAAATACCAAACTAATATAAAAATATTAAAAGGAGCTAAAATGTTTAACAACTACAATAAAAATATTAAAAAGGCATATGACGCAATTTCCGATGCAGAAAATATAGTCATAGGTGTAGGATCAGGATTATCTGCAGCAGGGGGATTAAACTATGGAAGTCAGGAATTTTTTAAAGGACATTATCCACAATATGCCAGATTAGGCTATAAAACCATTGTAGAGATTATGGGAAAATTCTGGATGAATATAGATAAAGAGAACGCCTGTAAATACTGGGGATTCTGGTCCCACCACATTAACGAAATAAGGTACAAAACACCGGCAACGGAACCATATCTCAATTTATACAAATTAGTTAAAGATAAGAACTATTACATTATATCAACAAATGTGGATTATCAACTTGAAAAGGCAGGATTTTCACAGGACAAAATATTTGAACCTCAGGGACAATATTCCCAGTTCCAATGTATCATCCCTTGCTCTAACGAGGTTTACTACAATGAGAAATACATCAAATCAATGGTAAAAAATAAAGTAGATGACTATACCATTAGTAGTGATGATATCCCCTATTGTCCTAATTGTGGAGAATTTTTAATCCAAAACCTTAGATGTGATAATAGGTTTGTTGAAGAACCTAATTATAAAAACTATAACAATTACGTGGAATTTATTAAGGATTCATTAGATAAAAACACGGTATTATTAGAATTAGGTGTGGGATATAATACACCGACTATAATTAGATTCCCATTCGAACAATACTCCTACAGATATTTAAATATGACATTAATTAGAATGAATCTGGGGGATGCACGCATTCCAAGTGAAATAAATAAAAGAATATCAATTGACAATGATTTAAATAAATCGTTAAAGGACATTGTTGATTTAATATAATTCTTATTTTTCAATTTTTAAAAATACTATTTCTTCATACCTTAACAGATTGAAGAATACAGAATTCAAACTAAAACATTTTAAAGTTAAGTTTAAATTCTTTAATTTAAAAATAAGTTAGATAAAACTCATTTCTACACTTAAAACAATACTCAAATATTAATTATACCGTCTTTTTTTAAAGATTCCCATAAATTCAGATCATCAAAAAGGAAAAAACAATTGTTTTTTTAAGGTAACCTTACAGTTACATTACCTGATGGTTACAAAAACCATTTATAAGTAATTATACAAATAAGAAATTGTAAATCATGTATAAAAGAGATAATAATTAACCTATAACTATATGATTAATGTTTTAAACAACATAAGTTACCAAAAAGTAACAAAAACTCTTTATATATGGCATTACAAATAACAAACTGTAAAACATATGTAAAAGACAAAACAGGTAACACACAAATACTAAATAATGTAAAAAAACATTACAAGTTACCAAAAAGTTACAAAAATTCTTTATATATGTTTAATTATACAATTAAATGCAAATAAAAGAAATTAAGATTAAACAAAAAATATTTTATTTAATATTAAATGTTTAAGATCAAAGATTTAAGATAAAAGGATGTGAATCATTATGTTAAAATTTTTAGAAGAAAACCCACTTGTATACATAGCAACTAAAGGATTAGACGGAGAAGCAAAAGTAAGACCAATACTCTACTACTTCCAAGAAAACAACAAACCATACTTCTGCACAGCAAACACAAAACCAGTATACAAAGAATTACAAGCAGATCCAAAATTCGAACTTACAACAGCAACCCCAGAATATGAATGGTTAAGAGTAAGCGGAGAAGTAGAATTCATAGACGACCTTGAATTAAAACAGAAAGTAATCGACTCAAACGAACTTGTGAAAACATTATACCAAACAGCAGACAACCCAACATTCGAAGTATTCACCTTCTCAGGAAAAGCAACAATAGCAGACTTCTCAGGAAACCCACCAAGACACTACGAAATATAAAATAGAAAAAATTTAAAATTTAAAGAAGAAATTAATAGCAAACTACTAATTTCTTAAAATAAAACTTTTTTTAATATATTTTAACCAATAATAAAATAATCTACTAGTTTTAATATTTTTTAACTGATTTAATTTAATAGAAAACCATTCATTATTATACCTATTAAACAATAGAATCATTTAACTGGTTTAGCCAATAATAAAACCACTTTACCATTTTAAATTATTGATAAACACCTCATTCAAACTAATAAAACTATTTTACTATTTTAAATTATTGATAAACACCTCATCCAATGGTTTTGAATTATCCAAACAATGATTGAATAGTTTACGGGCCCACCTAATATTTTCTACAGATTTACCATACATCATGTTCCCAATATCACAGTTTAAATTAAAATCAAAAAGATTTAATGACATGAAATTATTTCCGATATTTAAAAAGAAGTTGAAGTCACTTTCCGGAATATAAATATTCACATCATCTGATTCCATTAATAGTTTCAGAAAATCCCTGTAATTTAATAATAACTCTTCTAAGATTTCGTTGTTAATAATTAGATTAAGTTTAAAATCAGAAGAGGATTTTACAAAATCACACAGTATTTTAATATGTTCTGGCGAACAGATAGAAAGTATTGAATCAAGTTTATCAGAATTCAAGACAAGTTCCTCATATATTCTAAAGGATTTATCAGGATATAAATTATCATATTTTTGTAGTTTAGAATCTTTTAAAAGATATAGATCATTAAAAAGATTTAAGGGAATTTGTTCTATCCTATGATTATCCCAAAAAAGATCCATATCCCTATTAGGCCAACAATCTAAAAAATTTATAAAGTTTACAGCCACAATTTTACCCTCAGATGATAGAACATAGAGCCCATCCTTGTTTATCCTTATCATCTGATTATCCTCTAAAAACTTTAAAGCATTAGAAACAGATGAGCCAAAACCGTGTTTTTTCAAATCATTCATTGTTTTAGGTCCTTCAATAATATCCAGAAATATTAATGATTTAATATGAGATCTTAATATTTTATTTAATTTAATGTTTAAATCAAAGTTAAAATTAGTCATATTATCACTTTAAAACATCTAATGTAAAACCAATATCATTCAGCCAATGAGCCGTATTTTATTCCACCCTTTTCAAAACAATTATTAAAAACAGATTTAGCCCATTTTAAAGACAAATCATTGTTAGATATGATTACATTATTCTTATCAACTATTCCTGTTTCATGGAATAAATTGAAAGCCATCATAAAATCATTTACAAAAAGGTTTAAATGAATCTTATCGGATGTCGCAAGAAAGTAAAATCTTTTATCCATGAAGGCTTTGTTAATAAGATCCCTATCAAAACTATCTATAAATTTAACCCTAATCTCTTGGGGGATAATCAGTTTTACGGGAATATGTTCACTCAATAATTCGGAAATTATCTCAACATATCTTAGATTAAGTTCTGAGAATATAAAATAGAGAAACTTACTGTTTTTCATATTATCAATTAATAGTTTATCTATTGCAAAAACATCTTTTCTGGATATTTGCATTAATTTAGAATCTTTTAGATAGTTAAAACTTAAGATATTGTCTATTGAAAAATCATCCACAATATGATTCGCTAAAATATACTGATAATTATCTGCAATATTAAAAATATCCGTTAGTTTAAAGAGTAGCTGCAACTTAATCTTTCCACTTGCGCCAACATAATAATAGGATTTATGTTTAAAAACATACTCCTCTTTAAGTAAAACTTTAAAGTTATTGCTTATTGTCGGATAGCTTAGATTAACTTTCTCATGTATCTCTTTTACATTAGCCTCTTCTTGATTAAAAAGGAAATATAAAATTTTAATCCTATTAGGATTGGAAATTGTTGAAATCTCATCCCAGATAGCATTTAGTTTATCAATATATTCATCTTTCAATAATCCACCACATGTTTTTTTAAATGTTTTCATTTCGTTTTACCTCTTAATTTTTTAGATTAAAAAATGAAAATTACATATAAAATAAAACAAACCCTTGATATCAAAAATGAAAAAATTCTTAAACCTGAGAAATTTTATTAAAACAAATCATGTTTAAGCAATTATATTAAAAGTGTTTTAAAAATAATTATTAAAGATATTAATAATAATCAAATAAAAGTTGTAGAAATTAATATATAAAGCTTTTTCTAAAAGTTATAAAAACTTTCATGGTTCGATGTATATCAAACAGTATTAAATAAGCAATTTTCTTAGAAGTTTTCAATGAAAAATTAAAAAATAAGAAATAAACCATTATAAAACGTCAATAGATAAAATATAATTGAAGATTTTTTATAAAAAATAAATCTAAATTTAAAATATTAAAAAATAAGCCAATTAGACAGAATAAAAAAATTAGCATTATTTTAAAAAAATCACATGATTTAAAAAGGATATTCAAATAAAGTCCAATAAAATATAGAGATAATTAAATTTAAAGAGGAGATTTAAATTATATTAAATAATTAAAAACTAAAAAAAGATTAAAAACTATAAAAAAATTTAAACAAAACATATAAAAAATAAGATAGTCTATTATAGGATTATTCAAGTAATTCTATACAAAATACGCCAATTAAAATTAAAAGGAATATTTTCTAACAAGTAAATTTAAAAGAATTATATAAAAAAATAAAGCTTTAAGTTTATAAAATACATATCATTATCTGAAGTGGTAAATATGATTGATACTCACACACATTGTGATTCAAGAAGTAGTGAAGATTTTGAAAAGATGTATGTAAGCGGAATTGATACAGCAATTACCTGTGCATTCTATCCATATAAATTAATGAATGAAACGGTATACTTAAACCATCTTGAAAGAATCTTAAAATATGATACTAAACGTGCGGCAGAATATGGTCTTGATCTTAAGGTAGCATTAGGTATTCATCCTGCAAATGCAAATATTAAACCTGATTTAATTTATGAAAATTTATACAAGTATATTGAGAAAAAACAGATAGTCGCAATTGGAGAAATTGGTCTTGAGGATTTGACAGATCAAGAAATCAAGGTTTTTATAGATCAATTAAAAATAGCTGATGAGACAAATACTAAAGTTATCATACATACACCTAGAAAACATAAAAAAGAGGTATTAAAAGAAATCAAAAGTATTGTTCTAGATACAATAGACCCTAAACTTGTTGTAATAGATCATGTTAATAAAGATGTGGTTAATGATGTGATTGATGAGGATTTTACATTAGGCCTTACAGTACAGCCTCAGAAAATGGAAGTATCTGAAGCTGTTGATATTCTGGACGAACATGGCTTTAAAAAATTCTTGTTAAATAGTGACATTAGTAATAAACCTTCCAATCCATTATCTGTTCCACTTACCGTCAGAACACTTAAAAAACTAGGATATCCTAAAAAGGATATCAAGAAGGTTTCACATAAGAATGCTGAGAAATTCTTTAAAATTTAATCTTTCTTTTTTCTTTTTAGATAAAACTCTCTTTTTTAAAAAACTTGCACAAGTAGAATAAATAATTCCATAAAAAAAACTTATTTTTATATTTTAGTATAGTCAGTAAAATCATATTGCCAATCTTTAAAAAAAAAAGCACCATAAAATAATTTTAAAAATACAATATCTAAAAAAATTAAACATTAAAACAAACACAGAGAATTAACTCTACAAAATAATAGTTTTTATAAAGAATATAAAAAAAGTAAAACAGAAAAAAATAGAATGGTAATTAATTAAAAATCCTTAAAATAATTTAAAATATTAAAAAAAGTTTTAAAAACTATTTTTTAACAACATTAACTTTTTCCGGAGTTATAAGGATTAAAGTTTTATCTGAACTTTTATTAAGTAAAATAGCTTGAGCATTATAATCTTTTCTAAGTGATTTAAGCATTTCACCAGCTATTCTAAAGTCTCCACGATTATTTTTAATTAATCTGGACAGATCAATAATTACAGGATTATTTTCTTCACATACCTGATCGAAAACATAATCCATATCATCGGTATCCTCAGGTTTAATTAAAATAATTTCATATAAACTTTGTTCCGGTGTAATTGAGAAGTCATCATCATATGAATTATAGTTAGTATAATTATAGAATTGATTAACCCCATTGCTACCGGAATTATATTGTGGTGAGGATCTAGCACCATAAGAAAGATCATTAGGATTGGTTCTTACATTGTTTTGCTGATTTTGAGAACCTTCAAATCCCAAACTCCTTTTCAAATCATCTACAAAACTCATTTTCTATTCCTCAAAATAATCTAAAATTGCATCTAATAATTTAGGAGCGCCACCATTACGCATATCTACAGCAGGTAAATTATACTTCTCTTCAAAATCTTCCAGTTTTAAATCGTCTGCATTTCTAAGGTTGATTGAAAGACCAACAACTTTTGTAGGTTCAACAGCTTCAATAGCTCTTATTTCATTTTCAATGCCTCTAGGCTCACGGTATGGATGGTTTGGTCTGTGACCGACAATGACTGCATCCGGATGAGCACCAACCAAGATTGAAGCAGATAGACCTCTTGGGTGTGGGTTTCCGTCTTCAGTTAAACTAGATTGACTTTCCACAAAAATAATCTCAGGATTATCCCTCTCATCAATATATTTAATTGCACCTAATACAGCAGCAGGAACATCCATAACAGATAGACTACCTGCTCTAAAATTAAAATCTGTAGGTGGTTCTAATCCCATTTCATCTGTTGAAATAATTCCTACCTTCATACCCCTATTTCTAGCTTCCTGACCTAAAAGTCTGGTAGTGGTTCTTTTACCACATTCCTGGGAAGTTCCTCCAACCAGTACGACTTTAGCCTTAGGAGCATAAGAGATTTTAGGTAAAACTTCAGTAGCTCTCTCAGGAGCTACCCCCATTATTTTTTTAACAACATCCAATCTGGAATTAATTTCCTTAATTACTACCCCTTTAGAATTTGCAAATTTAACTAATGAAATATTATCTTGAACAGATAATGATCTAAATGAACAGATAACATTCAAGCCTGCATCAATAGCCTGTACTGCATATTTAAGTGCAGAACCTTCAGCACCAATAGGTAACATGATAGCTATACTTTTAGCTGAATTATCTTGTTTCAATGCAGCATCTAAAGAATCTGCCACTGTAAAGCCCATAAATTCTGTACCTTGTTTATTTACATCATCATCAATAAATCCTACTGTTTCAACACCTTCAAGATTGGAGAATTTTTCACCTCCCCCTCCACATCCAACAACTATAAATGGATTTAAGTTTTGAATTTCTTTAACTGAAGCTATAGAAAACAATGTACCACTCCTAAAATATTTTATAAAATCTAAGATAATTACAATAAAAATAAATTTATATACAAAATATGTATAAAATTAGATTATAATTCTTACTGAGTAAATTTATTTATTTTATTATTATTAAATATTATTATATAATCATATGTTTATATATTAGCAAATACATTATCTAAAAAATAAACAAAAATTAATCTTAAAAAAAATTAAATTCAAATTTTAATGAGGTGATTACATGGCTGAAATGAGAATTGATTGTCCAGTTTGTGGTGTGAAAAATGGAGCCATATCCAAGATTGATACTACAAACATCCCCTACTTTGGAGAAGTTGTAGAAAGCTCAATTCAATGCGAACACTGTGGATTTAAACATAGCGATGTAATGTCTGTTGAGAAAAATGATCCTGCAAAACACATACTAAAGATAAGTAAAGACAACCTGGATTCCAGGGTAGTAAGATCACAAACTTCCACTGTTTCAATACCTGAGGCAGGAATAAAAGTAGAACCCGGCCCAAAATCACAAGGATATGTATCCAATGTTGAAGGAGTTATTACACGATTTATAAGTGCAACACAAAGAGCAAAAGCACTTTACGATGATGAGGAATCAATTAAAAATATTGAAACAACCAGAAATTTCTTAGACAATATTTTAGAAGGTGAGGTTGAGGGTACTTTGATTATACAAGACCCATATGGTCAAAGTAAAATAGCTGATCTTAAAGCCGAAACAGTTCCCTTAACTGAAGAGGAGCTTGAAAACCTTACAACAGGTTTTACAATATTAGATAAAGATGACATAGATAAGGAGGATTAATCTTCCTTATCGTTCCTACCAATTCCAATTAAAATTTTTTTCAATATAATAGTAAATAGTTAAATTCCCTTTGACTATTTAAATTACTTTTTTTAATACCAATATTAAACAGCAAATTAAATTCCTTTTAACTGATTTTCAAAGTATTTTTTTATATATACCGAAAAACCAATGCTATTAATTGACTTTTAAATACAATACTTCTTTTAAAATTAATAATCAGCTAGATTCAATAGGATTAAAAAAAACAACGGTAAAAATAGATTCCAATTGATTTATCAATTCAAAAACAAGAATTAAAATATAAAAATAAGATTAATATCGAATGATAGTTGGTTTAAAATAAAAAAAATTATTTAAATAATAATAAATTAATAAAAAATAGAATTAATCGTTTAAAAATTAATAGTTGGTTTAAAATAAAAAAAGATAAAATGAATTTAATTATTCTTCATTAAATTCACTGTCATCTTCCCCAAAGACACTTAAGTTTTCCTCTTCCTCAGGAGTATCTTTTATTTTAAAGGTTCTTTTTACATCCATGGATAATGCATCACAATCTGCTTTGATTGCATCGAGATGTAATAGAATTCTTTGTTTTTCTTGATTAATTCTTTTGACATTAGTGTATGGGTAAATACATTCTTTTAACATTTCATATTGAATAGTGGTATATGGATATTCATTTAATTGTACACATACATTTTTAAGAATGTCGCCTAAAAATTTGTTCATTTCTACTTTAACCCTTTCCTTAATCATTTTGTCATCATCAAGGTTTTCTTTCATTAAACGAACAACTTCAGCTTTAGCAAATGGTAAAGATTCATCCTCTTCTTCTTCAGAATCAACTCCTGCATCCACAACTGTTTCATTAACTTCCTCAGTTTCAATGTTTTCTTCACCATTAAATTCATTTTCATCAAAATCTTCAGCCATATTTAGACTCCTAAAAATTTTTTAAAATAAAAAATACTATATTGAAAATAAGAAAACTTCACTAAAAAATTCAAGTAAAAGTTAATCTTACCAATATCTACTATTAAATTATGTTTAAAATAATATATAAATATAATGTTTATTTAAAAGAAAATATCATTATTTTTATAGATATATTATCACATATTAAAATTATTATAGCCGAAATTAATATAATGAAAAGTATAGAATTTTGATATTTAACTTTTATAAAATCATTGAAAAATGAGAAACAATTACAGTTTTAATAAAAAAAATAGTGATTAAAAAATATGTATAGAAATAGCAGAAAATGTTTTAAGAGGGAGTAGTAAGTTTTAAACCTACAATTCCAACTATTACAAGAGATAAAAAGAATATTCTAATCAGATCCCTAGGTTCATTAAAGAAAATCATTCCAACAATACATATACTTACAGCACCAATTGCGGTCCAACATGCATATGCTGTACCCATTGGAATAGACCTGTAAGAAAATGATAAAAACAGCATGCTTAGAATCAATGCAATGATAAATCCGATTGTGGGAACAATCTTAGTAAAACTATCTGAAAGCTTTAATGAAACAGCCCACAACATTTCAAAAATTCCCGCTATACATAAGTAGATCCATGGATTCATAATATACCTCAATTAAAATTAATCTAAAGATTTTACAACCTTTAAACTATAATCCAAGCTTCGTGTAGAGTGGGTTAATGCACCTAATGATATAATATCTATATTGAGCTTTGCATAATCCATAATATTATCTGATGTAATTCCACCGGAGATTTCAATTAAAACATTGTCCCTTAAATCGAGTTCTTCTAATTTTTCGATACACTCCTGAGCCTTATCTGGATAGAAGTTATCGAGCATTATAATATCCGCACCCAAACCAGCAACATTTATTGCATCCTCAATAGTTTCGACTTCAATCTCTATTTTTTTAGAGAAACTGACATTATCTAATGCTCTTTTTAAAGCCTCCTCAACAGATCCAACAGCTGCAATATGGTTATCCTTAATTAAAACCATATCGTCCAGGCCATAACGATGGGAATCTCCCCCACCAATAGTTATAGCCTCCTTATCAAATACCGAAAAACCCGGAGATGTCTTACGTGTTCCTGCAATACGGAGATTAGGATTCACATCATGTACCTTTCTACAAATGTCATTAGTAGCTGTTGCAACACCAGACATCCTCATTGTAATATTCAATGCTGTTCTCTCAAGAAGCAGTATTTTACGGGCATTACCTTTTAATTTAAATAATATATCTCCCTTTTCAATTAGATTTCCGTCTTCAACTAATTTAACTGTTTTGATTCCTTCCTCAAGAAACATCTCCTCAACAATATCCATTCCTGCAGCTACACCTACATCTTTAGATACAATAATTGCATAAATTTCTTGATCTTTTGGTATTAATGCTTCAGAGGTAATATCTCCAAAACCTTTATCCTCTTTTAACATATCTTCAATAAATCTATCCATATAATCACGATTTTAATTTATAAAAATCCATCAATATTAGAAAAAAATATTATTTTATACAAATATATATTATACTAACATATACTAATAATTTTATAAACAAGAGTATAGATTTTAGAATTTAAAGGTTTACTAATAAAATAAACTATTTTAAGATGTATAGAACCTTCTAAAATTTAAGAACACAATATCTTTATAAAATTTCAGATTTTTTAAAAGGGATAAAATGGAAATAACGTTTTTAGGAACAGCTTCTGCAATTCCTTCAAAAAATAGAAACCATACATCAATAGCTGTTAAAGGATTCGGTGAAACATTCCTATTCGATTGTGGTGAAGGAACTCAAAGACAATTAAACTTTACAAACATCTCACCTATGAAAATAGATAAGATTTTTATAAGCCATCTCCATGGAGATCATATTTTAGGTCTTCCGGGACTTATACAATCCATGGGATTCAGGGGAAGGGAAAAACCATTATATATCTATGGACCTAAGGGACTTCTAAAAATTAAAAATTGTCTGTTTAACAATGGCATTAATCCTGTAAATTATGAGGTTAATATTATTGAGGTTGAGGAAGGAACATTAATCGAAACAGAGGAGTACATAATCAAAACAATAAAAACAAAGCATAACCAAGTGAATTATTCCTATTCCATTGAAGAGAAGAAAAAACCTAGATTTTTAAGGGAAAAGGCCATTGAACTTGGAGTTGAGGTCGGACCTGATTTCGGACGCCTACACAATGGAGAAACCATAGAGGTTAATGGAAAGATCATAAAACCCGAACAAGTTTTAGGTCCGCCACGTAAAGGTAAGAAATTAACTTACTCCGGTGATACAAGACCCTGTAAAAACATGGTTAAGCTAGCCAAAGACAGCTCACTTCTTATTCATGAAGGAACGTTTATTGAAACAGATAAAGATAAAGCTATTGAAAATGGTCATTCAACAGCACTTGAAGCTGCAAAGATTGCAAAAGAGGCAAATGTGGAAAAATTGATTATAACCCACTTTAGTAATCGCTATACGAATTTAAAGCCACATCTAAAAGAGGCCCAGGAAGTTTTTAAAAATACTGAAATAGCCCATGACTTTATGACCATTGAAATTTAAATTAGAAACTAGAAACTGATACTGAAATAGCCCAGGACCTGAAATCTAAATTAGAGATTAAATATTGAAATTAGATAATAGGAAAATAAGTTAAATATTAAGAGTTTCAATAAACTTAATAGTATATTATTTTTATAAAAATCGATAAAGGTGCTACAATGTTGAATATAATTACAATGATAACAAATCCCCAAAATGCATATGAAAAAGTGTTTTTTGTTATCATAATAATCATATTCTCCACAGTTCTTTTAAGATTAATTACTTATACATTAAAACATCTTAAAAGAAAAACCGAAATCGACATGACTTTACCTTATCTCATAAGGGATTTATTACAGTACATTATTTACTTTGTGGCGATAATACTTATCTTAGATATTTATGGGATTAACGTTCAAGGAATATTAGTAAGTATTGGAATTGTAGGTATTATAATAGGTTTTGCGGCAAAGGATATCATTTCTAACTTTATGAGCGGTATGTTCCTTGTAACGGATAAAACCATTAAGGTTGGAGATGAGATTGTGGTTGAAAATGTTAAAGGTGTTGTAACAGACATTACCTTTAGAAAACTTACGCTTCTAACTGCCGATAATGTGGTGGTAACTGTTCCAAACTCCCTGTTAAGTTCAAAGGTATATAAAAACAATACTAATGAACATACTGTAAAGCTCACATTACCAATTCTAATAAATCATTCCATTGATACTGAGGACTTTGAGAGGAAAGTTATCAGGGAATGTGAGAAGTTTGATTTTGTATTGAATAAAAAAAATAATAAGCTGGTCGTTTTAGATATTAATGAATTTGGGGTTAATGGAAAATTATCAATTGAAATTACCGATAAGGAAAATATGGAAAAATATCGATTGATTATTGCAAACACTGCAAGAAAAGTGTTAAATGAAATGGCCAACAAAGATAATCCGAAACCAGACAAAATACAATAAAATTAAAATTTTTTTATAATCTGAATTTTCAAAATTTTTGAAAATTCCTATTTTTACTTTAAATCTAAAATAAAAGATTTTTAGCTGTTTTTAAAAATTTTCAAAATTTTATACTATACTATAAATCAATTAAGTATATAAACCACTAAATACAATAAAAATTAATAGTTTAAAAAAATATTATTTTTTAATAAAGAGATGTAAAAATCAAAAAAATTCAAGTGATGAAGAATGTTAAATGACTTACAAAAAGAGATAATAGAATTAAAAGAAGAGAAAAATGCAATAATACTTGCACACAACTATCAAAAAAAGAAAGTTCAGGAAATTGCAGATTTTATTGGAGACTCCTTAGAGTTGTGTCAAAAAGCAAGCCAGATTGAAGACAAGGATATTGTCGTTTTCTGTGGTGTGGACTTTATGGCAGAAACAGCCCATATATTAAATCCCAATAAAAAGATTTTAATTCCAAATGCCGAGGCAGACTGTCCAATGGCAAATATGTTATCTGCAGATCAGATAAGGGAAGCTAAAAAACAATATCCCGATGCTGCTGTAGCATTATATGTAAACAGTACAGCAGATGCAAAAGCTGAAAGTGATATTCTTGTAACATCCGGAAATGCTAAGAAGGTTATAAACACAATTGATGAGGACACCGTACTATTTGGACCAGATACAAATCTTGCAAAATATACAGAACAGTTTACCGACAAAAAGATCATACCTATTCCAGGAGACGGACACTGTTTTGTCCATAAGATGTTTACAATAGAAGACATTGAAAAGGCAAGAGAAAAATACCCTGATGCACAGATTATTGTTCATCCGGAATGTAATAAAGAGGTTCAAGATGCCGCAGATTATGTATTAAGTACCGGTGGAATGATGAAACACGTTAAAGAAAATGACGGTGTATTTGTACTTGGTACAGAAGTAGACATGATATCAAGACTTGAACTTGAAGTTCCGGATAAGGAATATTATCCTTTACGTGAGGATGCCGTATGTGGAACTATGAAATTACACACACTTAAATTGATTAAAGAGTGTCTTGAAAATGAGGAACCTGAAATTAAGTTAAGTGACGAATTAGCCGAAAAATGTAGAAAATCTGTTGAAAGGATGTTAGAAGCTTCCAAATAATCCCATTTAAAGATTATTTTTACATCTTTTTATTTAGTTTCAAAATAAAATTTCAGATACTAGTTTTAAATAGTAAAAAAGATATATTAATAAAGGGCTTATATTAACTAGCCCAATATTTATTGAAAATAGTAGAGTGCATATTTAAACTTTTTTTAAATAATTAGATATTCACCCCCTTTTCTAATACTCTACTATTTCTAAATATTTATACAATATGATAGAAACAATAATTGATAATATTTCTTTAATCAAGATACTAATTTTAGCAATAAGAATTTTTAAAAAGATATAAGTTTCTTATGGAAAAATCAAAATAGCTATTTTTATAGGATATCCTCAAGAAATCCTGAAAGATATACAAGCATCTCTATTTCTTCACGGGCTTTAAAATCATCGAAACGATAGTGAGCCAAATCAGAAATAAAAGGATAGTACTTATCTGTAAAATACATGGTGATAACCAATTTACCATCTTCAACAGTATGTTCATCTTCCAGATTTTCAGACAAATATTTTAAAGACCTATCATCAAGATTGGATACCGTATAAACTATAAAGTTCCTATTTTTTTCTAAAGTACCATAGTTTGTAATATTTACAGCCATCATAATAAACACTTAAAATCAAATATCATTAAATTTCCAATTAATAGAACTGAGACATGAATTCTTTAATGTCATCCTCAACTTTATCCAGTTCACGGGATCCGATATGGCCATTGATTGAATCAAAAATTACAAGTTTTGAATCCCTAATCATTTTATCCATAGGTATTGCATCTAATTCCGGTGGGAAATATTGATCCTGATTAATCGCAATAATTAAAACCCTAGCCGCAATATCCTTTAATCTATCTCCAATATCATAATCCAAGGTAGCCTCATTTCTATAAACAATGTCATTAATATCATCAAGACTCTCATCGGCAAGCATGTCCTCAATGTCCTGATCTATTTCCATGTTGGTTCTGTTTCTGTAGTGCTGTCTTGAAAAACCATAATTAAACATTATTTCATTTGCAAGTCTAAATGTCCTATTTAATTCCTCGGTTTCAATATAGTCTCCATTATTGTAATCAGGACATGTCTTTACAATGTCGTCCATTATACGTGAAAGGGCATAGTTATGGCCCCCTACCTTGTAACTGCTTACAAGGGAAATGACGAAGTCCACCGTATCAGGATAATATGATGCCCATGTCAAAGCCGTAAAACCGCCCATCGAATTTCCAATTATGCCTTTAACATGTTCAATATTGAATTTTTCCATTAAAAATTCCCTTTGAAAATCAACCATATCCAAAATCGTATAATGGGGAAAGTCACCTTTTAAATCTGTCATTGATGGTGAAAGAGATCTCGGAGAACCTAAAGCACTTAATGATATGAAAAATAGTTTATCAGTATCAAATACCTCCCCGGGGCCAGTGATATTTTCAATACGCCTTATTGAACCATAATCCCCATCGGAGCCATGGCAATAAATTACCGCATTAGTGATATTACCTTCCCCATCATATATTGGAGTGCCTATTGTGATATATTCCACATCAACATCTTCAAGTGTTTCACCATTTAAAAATTGAAACTTATCCAACGTGAAATATTCTGCCTTATCAAAATCAATATCCTTAAACAATCTTAAACCTCACAGCAATAAATCAATATTATCTTTCAAGATTTAATTATAAATATTTTAACTTTACAAATTCCAATAAAATAACTAAATTTATTAAATAAAATTAAGAAAGATATGATAGATGAATTATAAAACTATTGAAGAACCTAATACAGAAGAAACCTATGATTTAATTGAGGCAGGTCTTCGTAAAAAAGCCATGATAACTTTGTTTACCTACTGTAAAGTTGAATATGAGGGAAGGGCACTTAGTCAACTTGGATATGGTGAACGTATGATTCTAATAAAACCTGACGGATCATTTCTAGTACACCAGGATAGAAAGGTCGAACCTGTAAATTGGCAGCCACCTAAATCAAAAACAAGAGTATTTATTCGGGACGGCAAAGTCATAATAGAAAGCAATCGTAGAACCCCTAAGGAAAGATTAGAGGTTTTGATTGAAAAAACATTTATCGGAACCTATGCGGTTGTCGAGGATTATGAGGAACTTGAACAGGCAGGTTATGAGAAGGACATGGGGGATATGATCATGGAAAATCCCCATATCATTGAGGAAGGATTTAAACCAACAGACAGGGAATACAATGTCGAACATGGTTTTATTGATATTCTTGGAAAAGATTCCGATGGAAATCTAATGATTCTTGAATTAAAATCTCGTAAAATTGGAATAAGTGCCGTAAAACAGATAAAGAGATATATTGATGATTTAACCAATACAGAAAATAGATCCCTTAGACTTGGAGTTGAGAAGAAAAAAATAAGAGGCCTTCTTGTAGGACCTAAAATCGATGAGGATGCAAAGGAAATGATTGAAGAGGAAGGTATTGAATTTGTAGAATGTGAACCTCCAAAGGAATTAAAAAGGGATAAAAAAACAACATTAGATAGTTTCTTATAAAAATGATTAAGGGATAATATGAAAAGATGTAAGCATTGTGGTACAGTAAATGAGGACTGGGCAAGATATTGCAATTACTGTGGAAACCCATTAAATGAAGAAAATCCAGATGAATTTAACAAAGAAAATAGTTTCAATCAAGCAGATACCCTTTATCCGGAAGACCACCACAATCTTATTTTAATAAGTTATATTTTAGCTATCATATTTGGATGGGGCTGGATTCCACTACTCCTAATTAGTTCATTAAGTAATATTGGTGTCTTTGGTTTCTTCGGATTGTTTTTACCATTTTATTTAATTAATTCACCTAATAAAAACCTTAGAAAACATGGATATATACAACTTGTTATATGTGTTGTGGGATTTGTCATATCCGTCCTTTTAATGTTATCCATGTTTAGAATCAGATAGTTAATAAAATAAGGAATCTAATAGCTGTTTAAATAATATGGATAATATGATTTTAAAGATAGTCTCATCTTTAATAGATAAGATATATTTTAAACAGGCAAAAATAAAAATTACTAGTTTCAGATTAATGAAAATAAAAATTGGTTTCTAATTAAATAGGACAAGTTTATAATATATGAATTAAAAGCATGTCTGAAAAATGTATATAAATAAAATATGAAAAGAACCAGACACTGAAAAGCCCATAAACCAATAACTAAGAGTATGACTACTCTTGATTAGCTTGTTTTTGTAACTTTTTAATCTCTTCCATGTGATGGTTTACAGTAAACTGATTTGCAGGTTTTGAAGCTGTAATACTGTGTTGCTCCTTAACTAATTTATATATCAGATATTGGTCGGTTGCAAGATCTATCTCCACATCATCGTCTAAAAGTTCCAAATCATTGATTTCTTTAATAATGTTATCATATTCCTTGCTCTCAAGGGCTACCAAATCATCAACAGACATTGAAGATAGCTCAGGATTCAATTGACTTCCCAAAGCCACAATACCATTGACTTTCCTACCGCCCATATCAAACTCGGATTTTCTAATCTCTTCCATATTAAACAACACATGTTTTTTAGTAACATTAGTAACAGGAATTTCATCAGATGTTCCAACAAGATTTAATTTATACTCATTTTTCCAATTACCTACTTTATAAATTGCATAATCTATATTACTACATTTAATTGTATAAGTTTCATCGGCCATAATAACTATTCCTTTAAGAATTTTAATTATTAATATATTCTATCAAGCCATTAATAAAACTTTTATTAAATCAATCTACAAATATTAACTTATATTATAGTGTGGGGAGATATGATGGTAAACTTAAAAGTCGGACTTTGTCAAATCAATGTAGTGGATGATAAAGACAAGAATATTGAAAATGCAATATCCATGATTAAGGAGGCCTGTAAGAGGGATGTAGACCTTGCAATACTGCCAGAGATGTTTAACTGTCCATATGAAAACAGCAAATTTATTGAGTATGCTGAGGAAAAGGATGACAGTAAAACGCTTAGGGCCATTGGTAAAACAGCCAAAGAGGAAGATGTCTACATTTTAGCGGGGTCAATTCCTGAAAAGATCAATGATAGAATATACAATAGCAGTTATTTCTTTGACAACACAGGCAACATTATAGGGAACCACAAAAAGATGCATTTATTTGACATTGATGTCAAAGGTCAGATATCATTTAAGGAATCAGATACATTAAGTCCGGGAGATAGTTTTAATATAGTTAACACGCCATTTGGAAAAATTGGACTTGGAATATGCTATGACATACGTTTTGTAGAACTTGCACGTATACTTACCCTTGAGGGGGCAGACATTCTTATTTATCCTGGAGCATTTAATCTAACAACAGGACCTGCACACTGGGAAACTCTTTTTAAATCAAGGGCATTAGATAATCAGGTCTATACAATTGGTGTTGCACCGGCATTAAACAAAGATGCCAATTATAATTCCTTTGGACATTCACTTGTAGCAAGTCCCTGGGGAGATATAATAAGTGAATGTGGATATGAAGAGGAGTTAAAAATAGTGGATATTGATTTAGATAAAATCGAAACCGTAAGAGAAGAGATTCCTGTTTTAAAAAATAGACGTAGGGACCTATATGAAATAAATAAAAGGAAGTAGCTTAATAAAATAGAATTATATCACTTCAAGCTGACAATCAATATAAGTCTCCAAGTAAAAAAAAAAAATTATTTCCTCATACTTTTCCAAACGGGACCGTCCAAATAAGAACATTCCATATTATCAAGATATTTTAAGTATAATTTCCATGGAATGGCAAAAGTAAAGTATTGACTTTTTATAGGTTCCTTCATGGCACGTCGTCCAGCCAGATCAAGTAGACCTAAGACTCCATGAGAGTCTTCCTTTTCTGCCTCATCAAATACATAGATTCCAATTGATTGACATGCAGAACTTTGAGGAGTCATGACATGATTAACTTCATCCCTTAAAGAAGTATCAAATTGGAGCAGAACTGACAGTTCCATAGGATTTACAATAAATATAATCGAATCAGCTATTTCTTCATCTTTTAAATCTTCAAAGGGTTTAAATACAACATATTTTTCCGGGTTATTATATATTGGAACCTTTTTATCCATAAATTCATATGCCTGATTATAATTGGAATATATTCTCTCACCACATTCAAACATATCACGTACAGCAGGCGGTTTTTCGCTACAGAATTTTTGATAGTTCTTTTTATCTTTTGCATCCTTAAGACCTGTTGATAAGAATGATGCATAAATATCTATACCTGGTTCACCTTCCTTAAAACCATTACCAAAACCTAAACCAGTAAGTCCCCCATTACAGGAGGTAGTATTCTTTTCAAAAACAACCGTTTGCCTATCAAATATAACTTTATTTAAATAGCTCATTATACAGGATCTTCCCTTATTTGATTTAGGCCCTATAGCACCATCAGGTTTTTCATTGGTTTTAACAAGTACAATAGGTTTAAAACTACATCCCAATAAATTTGCAATCTTAGAATCCATATTATCATAACCCGAAAAAAATAGTAAAATCAAAAAAGTTGATTAATTATAGAAATAAAAAAAGATTATTTTGTAAGTTTGTCCAATCTTTTCTGGAACCATTCCTCTTTTCCAGGATTTAATCTAGATAAATTTTCGATAGCTGTATTTAAAACCCTTACCTCATCGTCATACCTGTTTGTCTTACGGTAGATAATAGCCGCTCTTTTATAAGGTTCCTGACTTTTAGCACCTTCCTTAATATGTATTTCATATTCCCTTGCAGCTTCCTCGGGATCTTCTTTCTCTAAAGCTTTAATATCTTTCATAGGTTTTGCTTTAGATACTGTAGGTTTAGCTCCTGATTTCATTAATTTATCTGCTTTTTTAAGTGCTTTCTTACAAGATTTCTTAAAATCTTCATCCTTCTCAGCACGTCTTGCCTTTTTAATAAGTGCAACTGATTCCGGTGTTGCAAGATCTCCCAGTGCATAAATAGCTGAAAGTCTTACACCCCAGTCCTCATCTTCAAGACCCTTTGCAATATCATCCATCTTATCTCTTGCTTGAAGTGAACCTAAACCCCTAATAGCTGTTTTTCTAACACCAAAATCCTCATCATCAACAGCACTTACAAGGGCATCAATCGTTTTATCACTATATGTTTCCTTAAGTGCAAAGGTTAAAAATCTTTTATCCTGACCAGATGCATTATTAAATTTAGCAATTAATTTATCAACTGCCAAATCACCCATGTTTCCCAAGGTTTGGGCAGCTTTAAATCTTACTTGTGCATTATCATCAGTAGTTGCTTCAATTAAAGGATCAATAGCTGCCTCATCAGTTACTCCATCTAAACTTTTAACAGCATCCTTTCTTATCTCCACATCATCATCTTTAAGTTTTAAAATCGCTTCTTCAACAGTGTATTTTCCCATAACAATACCTCATAACAGTGGTTATATAGATTAAAAATCAAAAATAATAGAAATATAATTTTAATCAATAATATACATCTCATATTAACTCATATACTATTAAATTCTATCTAAATAATATATAACTTCAATAAATGCTAATTAGATTTAATTTATTAATTAATTTATTAATATTTTTCGAAAAAATATTTTAAAGCATTTGAATAAATAAAATTTATATAAACAATATTTTTAAAATATTACATAGAATTTCATCTATTTTTTAGAAAAAAATTAATATTTGATAAAAATGATTACGAAACAGAACAAGGAATACTCCAAGGAAGAGATTTATGAAATTCTTCACCCATGGGTTCGTGAGTGGTTTGATAAAAACTTTGACGACTTTACTCCCGCTCAAAAACGTGCCATTCCTGAAATCCATAAGAAGAATAATGTTCTTATATCCTCACCAACTGGTTCTGGAAAAACTTTAACAGCATTCTTATCAATTATATCCGAACTAACTACCTTAGCAGATAAAGGGGAACTTGAGGATAAAGTGTACTGTATCTATATTTCCCCCCTTAAGGCATTAGACAACGATATTGAAAAGAACCTAGATGAGCCATTAAGGGAGATTGAAAGGATATCCAAAAAGGAATTAGGAATTAGAAAAGCAATAAGAACAGGAGATACCACCCAATATCAAAGACAAAAAATGCTTAAAAAACCGCCACACATTCTTATTACAACACCGGAAACCTTGGCCATTTTACTTGTAGCACCTAAATTCAGAGAGAAATTATCCCATGTTAGATATGTGATAATTGACGAGATACATTCCCTTGCAAATAACAAAAGAGGAACACATTTAAGTTTATCTCTTGAAAGATTAAATGCCCTTGTTGGAGGATTTGTAAGAATAGGTTTATCTGCAACAGTCGCCCCCCTTAAAGAAATAGGAAGGTTTCTTGTTGGATGTGAATATGGTGTTGAAAGAAACTGTAAACTAATAGACATAAACTACCTTAAAGAATTAGACCTTGAGGTTATGAGTCCTGTAAGTGATATTGTCATTGCGGACAATGAGGATACCCGTGTCGGGATGTATGTAATGGTGGATGATTTAATTCAGGAACATGAAACAACACTCATCTTTACAAACACAAGAAGCGGTACCGAGAGTTTTGTATATAACCTTAAGAAAATGTTTCCAGATCATTATAATAACAATAACATAATGGCCCACCACTCATCACTTTCAAAAGAAATCAGACTTAAAACAGAGGAAAAACTAAAGGATGGTAAATTAAAAGCCGTGGTATCATCAACATCCCTAGAACTTGGTATTGATATTGGATACATCGATCTTGTAATACTTATAAACTCACCGAAATCTGTATCCCGTGCACTTCAAAGAATTGGAAGAAGCGGTCATAGACTACATGAAAAATCCAAAGGAAGAATAATTGTAACAGATAGGGATGATCTTGTAGAGTGCAGCGTACTTTTAAAAGATGCGAAAGAAGGTAGAATTGATAGAATCAATATCCCCACTAACTGTTTAGATGTCCTGGCACAACACATTTATGGAATGGCCATTGAAAATCCATGGGATATAAATTATGCATACGACATTATAAGAAAAAGTTATTGCTATAAGGATTTATCACGTGATGACTATGAAGATGTATTAAGCTATCTTGCAGGAGAGTATACGCCACTTGAGGAAAGATATGTCTATCCAAAGATATGGATTGACTATAAGGAAAACACATTTGGAAAACGTGGAAAACTAGCACGTGTCTTATATTCCACAAATATTGGAACCATACCTGACAGGTCAGGCGTACTTGTAAAATGTGATGGTGAAGTTGTTGGAAGGATTGAGGACTATTTCCTTGATAGACTAAAACCTGGAGATACATTTGTTTTAGGAGGTACAACCTTCAAATTCAAATATTCGAAAGGAACAGTTGCATATGCTTCACCTGCAGGAGGACCTCCAACCATACCACGATGGTTTTCCCAACAATTACCCCTATCCTATGATCTGGCATTAGATATTCAGAAATTTAGAGCCAATATGGAAACTAAACTCCAGTATAACAAGGGAAAAGAAGATGTTTTAAATTATATACATGAATATCTATATGTTGATGATTTTGCAGCAAATTCTATCTACGAATATTTTAATGAACAATTCCTATATGGGGAGATTTCCTCCTATAAAAAATTAGTAATTGAATATTATAAAGGATTTGGAGGAAAACGCTTTGTGGTTTTCCACTCCCTCTTTGGTAGAAAAGTAAATGATGCACTTTCACGTGCAACAGCCTATATTGCAGCAAGAGACTATAATACAAATGTAACAATATCAATTTCAGATAATGGATTTTATTTAAGTGCCGATAAAGGCACTATTGGTGGTCTTGAATCATTTGAGAAATTGAATACTGAAAATTTTGAAAAAATTTTAATAAAGTCCCTTGACAAAACCGAAACACTGGCACATAGATTTAGAGACTGTGCTGGAAGATCACTTATGACACTAAGACATTATAAGGGAAATAATAAATCAGTTGGTCGCCAGCAAGTAAGGGGGAAGATATTACTTAAATATGTTCAGGAAATGGACAATAACTTCCCAATATTAAATGAGGCGAGAAGAGAAGTTACAGAGGATTATATGGATATGGAAAATGCTTTAGAAGTAATAAAGGCAGTTGAAAACAAAGACATGGAAATTAAAACAATCAACACAGTAATTCCTAGCCCATTTGCATTTAATCTAGTTTCACAAGGTTATTTGGATGTATTAAATCAAAATGACAAAGTAGAATTTACAAAAAGAATGCATAAAGCTATTTTAAAGGAAATTAAAGAGAAATTAAAAAATGAATATGATTAAATACAGGACAAATTCTTAAACTAAAGGTGAGATAATGAGATTGGTAATTCAAAGAGTCAAGTCAGCAAGTGTTAAAGTTGATGATGAGGTAGTTGGTAAGATCGGCAAAGGTTATATGGTTCTTATAGGTATTGGGGAAAATGACACAGAAAAGGAAGCGGATTATCTTGTAAGAAAATTATTGAGATTAAGAGTCTTTGAAGATGGCAATGGTAGAATGAACTTATCCATACAAGATATTGAAGGTGAAGTACTTTTAATTCCAAATTTCACATTATATGGAGATACAAGCCACAACAACAGACCGTCATTTGCAAGAGCCATGAATGGTGAAAAAGCAGAGGAATTATTCAATTATTTTACTAGAAAATGTGGTGAACATATTCCCGTTGAAACTGGTGAGTTTGGAGGGTTTATGGACATCAATCTTAGAAATTATGGGCCGGTTACCATCATTATGGAAAAGGAGTTCGATGATTAAGGTTTAACTAAACCAGAATACCATAATTTAGAAAATAAATTAAAGATAAATTAAATTTAGGTTTAACTAAATTAAAACATCATAATTTATCAAATAAAATAAAATAAAATAAAATAAAATAAAATAAAATAAAATAAAATAAAATAAAATAAAATAAAATAAAATAAAATAAAATAAAATAAAATAAAATAAAATAAAATAAAATAAAATAAAATAAAATAAAATAAAATAAAATAAAATAAAATAAAATAAAATAAAATAAAATAAAATAAAATAAAAAATAATTAAAAATTCAATTAAAATAAAAAATTATAATCCGATAGAAAGTTAAAGATAGATACCTAAAATTAATTAAGAATATTTATAGGTTATCTTTATAGAATTTTTCAATCTTATCAAATGGGATGACATCAAGATTATCATATAAATCCACATGCACAGCACCTGGAATAATATATAATTCTTTATTATCCCCAGATAATTTTTCAAAACAATCCCTACTAAAGTAACAGGAATGTGCATCTTCACCATGTATCATTAAAATTGGACTTTTAATTTCATCCCCAAATCTCAATATTGGAGTGTTGATTAATGATAATGAAGATGTAACATTCCAACCACCATTGGAATTTAAGGAACGTTTATGATAACCACGTTCAGTTTTATAATAATCATGGTATTGTTTTACAAAAAGAGGAGCATCTTCAGGTACAGGATCTACAACCCCTCCTGCCCTTTTATAGGTACCATTCTTAAAATCATCGGTTCTTTGGTTGTTTAACTCTTTTTTCATTTCATACCTTCCATTTTCATCAACAGAATCAAAATAACCATAAGCCGTTACTCTAGGCATATCATACATTGTTGAGGTAACCGTGGCTTTAATTCTAGTATCAATAGCTGCTGCGTTAAGGGCCATTCCACCCCAGCCACAAATTCCTAAAATTCCAATTCTTTCAGAATCCACATTATCCCGAACGGATAAGAAATCTACAGCTGCTTGGAAATCCTCAGTATTAATATCAATAGATGCCACATTACGTGGATTACCTCCACTTTCTCCAGTAAATGATGGATCAAAGGCAATGGTTAAAAATCCCCTTTCAGCTAGTATCTGAGCATATAAACCAGAAGATTGTTCTTTAACAGCACCGAATGGTCCAGATATTGCAATGGCTGCCAATTTACCTTCATAATCTTTAGGTTCATATAAATCTGCAGCTAAGGTTATGCCGAATCTATTTGTAAATGTAACCTTTTTATGATTTACCTTATCATTTTCTGGAAATACTTTATCCCACTTACTTGTTAACTCTAATTTTTCACTCATACTATCACCATTAACAATTTTAAAATAATAAAAAATTTTTAAAAAAAATTCACAAATCTAATTAATCCTATATATACATATAAAAATTTTATTCTATATATATTTATTCATTTTTTAAAAATCATGAATATATAAAGATTTAAGATTATAAAAAATCGACGAAAACAAGTAAAGTTTTGAAATATTAAAATAAATAGTTAAAAATTAAAAAAAAATTAAGAGTTATCATTTGGTTTAATAAGCATGGGATTATAACCTTTAAAATGTTTAAATATAGAAATGATTAATTTTAAAGTACTACCAACAAGGAATGCTGAGATAATAGTACCAATCCCAACACTACCTAAAGACCTAATCATTGCTAAACAAATGATTAAAGATATTACAACCATTGAAGTATCAAAACAAATCTTAACCTTTTCAAATGGCATTCCACTTACAATACTTATAGCAGCCATAGCTCCTTCCCCTGCAAGAGGAATTAATTTTGGTGGCAAATATAAGAATATTCCAAAAGCAATAGCCACAATACTGATTGCAATATAAATTAATGAAATAATGATATTTGATGAACTTGGAATAAAAGATAATAAATATACTGAAAATGAAGTAAAATAACCAAATACAATACCTACAGGCACTTGTAATAATTGTTTATATTGAAAAGACTTTCTTAAAAGTAAAATTTGTAATACAACAAGACTACAATGGAATATGATAGTGGCCATTCCAATTTCAATACCCCAAACAACAGTCATTGTATAAGGTATCGTACTGACTGGAGATACACCTAAATTGGATTTGATGGAAAAAGCGATACCTACAGTCATTATAAACAAACCAACAAAATAATTAATTAATCTTGTTCTTGCTTTCAAATTTAATCACATTATATAATAACTTAAACAGCATTAAAAAGATTAACGGTATTGTATAAATTAATATCTTTATATTGTAATTAAAAATAAAAAGATGTAAAAATTAAAATCATTTATAATAAAAAAATTATAAATTGGAAACCTTTGCTTAAAGAAATTATGGAAAATTAGTATTCTAATTGCTCCGCAATACAAAATTGACAAATAGCTTTAGGATTATCTACATTATTCTCTTTTACAGGACAATAATAAACACCATCATCGTATTCAACTTCTAACTCACCAGGGAATTTAGTGCCAACAGGATGAATTGGCTCTTCTAATACAAAAGTAGTATAAAGGGAGATTATTGCATAAATAGATCTGAATGCCTCACTTCTCATAACATCCATATCACCAATCTCATAATAATTGTTTTCAAGCATTACAACAAACTTTACAAACTCATCAAAGTCAAAAGTTTCACTATCATAATCATTCTTATCGTCTTTAATGTCATTTATTCTTAAAATAAAATATTTACAATAAGTTTCAAAGAAATCTTTCTTATGTTTTCCTTGAACAAACTTCAATCCTTCCCATAACTCGTTAGTACAATTCATTTGATCAAAGACAGAAATAGTTTTTGATTTATCCTTTAATATTTCAACTAAATCTTGTTTAAAATCGTCCTGACCTTTTATCATATCATCTAGTTCTGCAAACATATATATTACCAGAAAAAACATTGTTAAAAAATATTATTATTTAACTATAATAATAAAATATTATTAAAAGTTATATTGATTATACAATATAATTAACATTTATTAATTATAACATATTAATTACTACTAAAATATATTTAAAAACCCGAAAAGGTGATAATGTGAAAATATTAGTTGCATATTATTCAAGAAGCGGTAACACCAAAAGATTTGCAGAAATGTTAAGAAGAGATTTAGATGCAGACATAGAAGAAATTAGGGATAATCAAAGTCATACTGGTGCAGGAGGATATTTAAAAGGAGCAATAGAGTCCGTAATAGGTAAAGGCTCATCTATAATTGTGACAACTAAAGATCCAATAAATTATGATTTGGTACTTATTGGAACCCCAGTATGGGCATCATCACCTGCAAGCCCTGTAATAACATATATTGAAAATAATAAAAACCGTTTCAAAAAGGTTGGTGCATTCTGTACCATGAAAGCTAATGGTGATGATAAAACATTCCAGAAAATTAGTGAACTTACTGGTAAAGACCTTGTAAAAAGCCTTTCCATTACTGAAAAGGAAATGAAAAGTCCAAACAAGAAAATTAAAGATTTTGCAGATGAGATTAAATTATTATAAATTTTAAATTCAAAAAAAATCTATTTTTAATTATTTTTCATTCCCCTTAATTATTTTTAAGATTAAATAAATAAAAAAAATTTAAAACTAGTTAAAATCACCACATTAAAATCAATTATAAAATTTTATTAATATTAAAATACAAAATTTAATTATTAAGTAATTAGAACTGAAGAATTAAATTTTTAAAAAAGATATTATCTTAAATAGATTAGAATTAAGTAATTAATATTAGAATTGAAAAAATTTTATTCTTAAAAATAGCTAATTATTGAAGGATCAATAGTTAAATATTAACTATTAGAAAAGGTGATTTAATGAGTGTGACTGATGAGGTACATGATTTTGATTTTGCTGCCTTTATTGCTGGAACCGGAATATTTGTTGGTTTAGCAGTAATAGGATATCAATACGCTTATGATTGGGCCATACCTTTCTCAGCAATAGGGCCATTATATATAGGATATAAATCTAAAAGCTATTTACAATCTTTTATTGTAGGTGGTCTATCAGGTATATTCCTAGCAATCGCTTCCATATATGGATTATTAGGACCTATGGTAAATCCAATATTTTCACCAATTATAATGAACATTATGATTGTCATAGCTTGTTTTATTATTGGTGGATTTATATCAATTGTTGGTAATCTCTTTAAGGTTAACAGAGATCAAGCTTTAGAAATGGCTGAAGCCGAGAAAAAAGGTAGTAAAAATGTCAAGGTAGGTAAATATCCTGCAGAACCTGGAATTAATAGAATTAAAAACAGATTCAAAAAGGATAAAAATACAGACAACAGAAAAACCAGCAAAAACATTAAAAAGTAAAAAGGATAATTAGAATTCTTTTTTACTTTCCTTATTAAAATATAAAAAACTTATTTTCAACATTAATAATTATTATTTTAAAATTAGATTCTAACTAATTTTCGATAAATTTAAATTTTTACATTAGCTAATATCCGAATTAGATATCAAATGTCCTTTTTAAAATAAATAATTTATAAAACAACCTAATAATAGAAATAGATAATTAAAATAATTAAAAAAAAATTATCTAACAGATTAACTTAATAATAAAAATAGATAATTAAAATAGTTAAAAAATTATTTAACTAACTATTTTAAAGAAAAAACATATTTTAGTCATCAAGACCATTTTAAAAAACTTTAAGAAGATTTAAATTAATTATGTGATAACTTTATCCAATTGGTCAGTTTCAATTGCCTTTTTAATTTCAACAGCAATTCTTCTTCCCATACTCATACCTTCACCATATTTAAGGTGAGTGTATGCGGAACCATCCATAAATGTGTTAGTTCCACCATCAGTTCTTGCACTAGTTTCAAATACAACCAGTTCAAGATTATCATTTACAAGAGTTTGTAAACAAAATGGACCGTTTAATCCAGGAGCCACTAATTCCTTAGCACTTTCTACCAATTTATCTCCTAAATCAAATGCCTGAGTAAGTAATGATTCCCTCATTACAACAGGATGATTACCAGTTACAACATATGAAGGAGAAAGATTTGAAGCCATTTGATCTTTTGCAGGTATTCTTACCAAACCGTCAATATTAGATTCATATCTACTATCCATACCCATCAATTCAACTTCATCATCTAAAGCAGAATAGAAATAGTGTATACAGTAATTACATCCGGATACATATTCCTCAATATGTGCATTAGGAACATCTTCGTCGGTTAGCCATCCACGTTTCTTCATGGATTCAATCTTTTCATTGAATTCTTCTTGAGAAGAACAAATAAAGTAACCTCTTCCACCTCTAGCACCTGGGAATTTAACCATTACTTCACGGTCAATACATTCAGGACCATCAAATTTCTGAGGAATTCTTAAATTACCATTAACTAACATTTTTCTTTCTTTATCCCTTTCAGCTTCCCATCTTAAAATATCCCTATTACCAAACATAGGAACATTAAATTTATCCTCAATATTATCTAATCCAGCATATGCCACAAAAGAACCATGAGGAATAACAATTGCATTCATATCCCGAAGTCTTTGCTGAACATCTTCATTTACAATATCGCTGAATTTGTCCACCATGATAAACTCATCAGCAACACCGAAACGTTGATATGGAACTTCACGGCCTTTTTCACAGACAACAGCTGTATGAAAACCTTCTAATTGAGCTCCATGAAGTATATGTAAAGAAGTATGGCTTCCTAATGTAGCGATAGTTATATTATCTTTATCATATCCCTCTAAAATATCTAAAATATGCTTTTTATCTACTTTTCCCATTTTTAAAATCTCCTTTCTAAAATTAGAAATACAATTTACCTTATGTTTTTTAGAAGTAATAAAATTTTTTATTTAATATTTCCAACATGAAAGAAATAATTATTTGAATTCTAATTTGAAAAAAAGTCCTTTAAAATCGATTAAATGACAATATTATCCAAATTAATAAAAATAATATTAAATTTAAAATTTTTATATAAATATTTAAATATTTAGGATTTTATTAAAAATAGTTCAATGAAAACTTAAATAAAATTCAATCCAATATATTTTATATACTAATTAGATAAACTATATTATAATAAATAAAAAAGTGATAAAAATGTTAATTGGATTAATATCTGATACTCATCTACCTAACAGAGCTACAGAAATACCTGAAAAAGTTTTTGAAACATTTGAAAATGTGGATTTAATATTACACTCAGGAGACATATGTTCATTTGATGTAATAGACCAACTAAACAAGGTAGCGCCTACCCTGGCTGTTCGTGGAAATATGGATCCATTTACAGAGGAGGAATTGCCTTCCTCAAGGATTATTGAAAAGGAGGGTTTAAAAATAGGTTTAGTACATGGTATTGTACATCCTAAAGGAGATTTAGACCAATTATACTATATTGCACGGGAATTAGATGTTGACATACTTGTTAGTGGACATACCCATGTTCCATCAATTAACACAATAAGGGATGTCCTATTAGTAAATCCTGGAAGCCCTACCAATCCCAGATTATCAGACCCATCAGTTATGGTGATGGAAATTAATAATAAAAATGTGGACATTAATGTTATAAAAGTTGGAAAACCAGTATGTGCCGCATTAAACTTTAAACCACCAAAACATGAATAAATAATTTTAAAACCTATTTAATTATTTTATTGATGAAATAAAATTCTTAAACTAAGAAAACCAATTTATTTAATAATAAATCAAATTAAATTAGAAATTAAATGTAATTTATCTAGTTAAAAAATCAAACCAAAAAAATCAACAATAGAAATTACTTAATTGTTAAAATGTAATTTATCTAGTTAAAAAATCAAACCAAAAAAAATCAACAATATAGTTTATTTAATTGAAATAATAAAATTCTTAAATTAATAAATTATAAAATTACTATTTTTTTATTAAAATATTTATAATCTTTAAATCACTTTTTAAAGTAAAAATATTTTAAACAGCCATTATAAAGTAAATAATAATTAACTAGTTTTTATATTAAAAAAAGGAATTGTGATAAAATGGGTAGTAGATGGGAAATGGAAAGGAAGAATGACCCTTACTATAAAAGAGCCAAAGCTAACGACTATCGCTCAAGAGCATCATATAAACTTAAACAATTAGACAAAAAATATAGGATAATAAGAAAAGGAGATACTGTTGTAGATTTAGGTGCAGCTCCAGGAGGATGGTCCCAAGTGGCACTTGAAAAAGTTGGAGAGGAAGGAATTGTAGTGGGAGTTGACTTAAATAGGATTAAACCTCTACCTGAAGACAATTTCTATAGAATTAGAGGAGACTTCACAACAGATGAGGTTCAAAATAAAATTACCCAGATCATAGGTGGAAAAGCAAAGGTAATTGTCTCAGATGCCGCACCCTCCTTAACAGGCATTAAAGATTTGGACCATCTAAGATCAATTGATTTGATTCAGGTAGTAATAGACATTGCAGACAATATTTTAGAACCCCATGGAAACATTGTGATTAAAGTATTCCAAGGCGGGGAATATAAACATCTAATTGATGGTATTAAAAAGAAGTTTAAAATTTTAAAAACAACCAAGCCTCCATCCTCCCGTAAAAAAAGTTCAGAAATGTACATAGTGGGTATTGGATTTAAAAAATAATTAAAATCTTTTAAATCTACTTTTTTTTAAATTGGAACCATTATAATTTTCAAAAATTACTTAAAAACATCTATTTTTATAAAACAATAAAAAATTAAATAAAACAATAAAATATCTCATTTTAAACAATTAAATAAAAAAACACTATCTTTATAGAACAAACAAAAGTTAATGTGATAATATAATAAGAAGATATCTGCAAAAAATAACAAGAGATGCTTATTTTTATATAACAAAATGAATTCTTAAATAAAATAAAAAAAATCATTTTAAGACCTAAATAAAAGGGATAGCCCTATAAAACAATGAATCAAATAGTCAATTTAAAAAAAATAGTTAACAAAAATAGAATACAATTAATAAACATTTTAAAAACAAATAAATTAAAACTAAAAAAATAGTTAACAAAAATAGATAAAAAAAGAAAAAGGAAAAATATTAATATGTAGAACCTGTAGCATTATCTACCATTTCACGGGTAAGATTAAGTTCCTGTTTTGCAATAGTAATCCTATTATTTACTTCATCAGCAGACTTACCTGCGGCTAAAGCACTTTCTACATCATCAATATCCCCACTTGATCGTGTTAATTCTAATCTCAAATCATCATATTGTTCTGAATCCATTGAACTAGAACTTTCATTAAATTTAGCTTCTATATTGGAGTAATTTGATTTTAATTCGGATAACTCATCATACTGATTTCCAGATGATATTCCAGTAGTAATGCCTGATGAGACCATGTTAAAACCAATATAAGCTACAACAACAATTGTTGCAATTATCATTATGACACCTAATATAGATACTAACATAGATGTAGATTTAAACAAATTTAATCTTGATTTCTTCATAAAAAATCCTCTAAAAAATTGTTAAAAAATTTAAAAAATCGTATTTTTATAAAGTAATAAATTATATACTAAGTTTACAACTTAAACATATATGTTTATTGAAAAAATAATTAATAAATTTAACTTTTTTTTAAAATTATAAAAATAATTATACAAAAAATAGATGTTTTTCAAAATCGAATCACCATATTGGAGTATACAAACAATATAAAAGAACCACATTAATCTTTTATATAAAAAGTAAAATCAATTAATAAAAGATAGATTTATTAAGATTTTCCAACTTTTAAAATAAAATCAGACTAATAAAAAAATAGATTTATTAAGATTTTCCAACTTTAAATAAAAATTTTTTTTATAAAAAATTTTTTAAATAATATAGTTTAATAATAAAAATTTACAAACATTAATTACACTAAAAATTTAGGGTATATTATGAGTCCAAGTGAAAAAGTTAATACAACAATTACAAAATTTGAGGAATTTTTCTCAACACAATACAAAGATGAAGTATTTGATGTTTTAGAGAAATATCCTGAGGAAAAATCCATAACTATCCAATATAATGACTTGGAAATGTTTGATCCAGATTTAGCTGACCATCTAATCGATGCACCAAATGATGTTTTAAGTGCAGCGCAATCTGCAATTAGAAATATTGATCCCCTTGTTCAAAATGCAGATATTAATGTTAGAATAGCTAATTTATCAAATGTTATCCCTCTCAATATATTATTAAGTAAGTATATTGGAAGTTTTGTAGCAGCAGACGGAATCGTGAGAAAAACAGACGAAATCAGACCTAGAATTGAAACTGCTACTTTTGAATGTAGAGGATGTACTAAAAAATACGAGGTAGAACAAACATCACAGAATCACATAGTAGAACCATCAATGTGTCCAAACTGTGGAGGAAGATCATTTAGGCTACTTCAAGAGGAATCACATTATATTGATACTCAGACTGCACGTATGCAAGAACCTTTAGAAAACTTATCTGGAGGTACTGAACCTAAACAAATGTTGATGGTTCTTGAAGATGATCTTGTAGATGAGCTTAACCCTGGAGACAAGGTTAGGATAACCGGAGTTTTAAAAACATTCAGGGAAGATAGAAGTGGTAAATTTAAAAATTACATATATGTTAACCATATTGAACCATTAGAACAAGAATTTGAAGAATTAAAAATTAGTGAAGAAGATGAGGAAAAGATCATTGAATTATCACAGGACCCCCACATTTATGATAAGATCATAAAATCTACAGCACCTTCCATTAGAGGATACCGTAATGTCAAGGAAGCAATTGCACTACAATTATTTGGAGGAGCTGCTAAAGTCTTAGAGGATGATACTAGATTAAGGGGAGATATTCATATTCTTATTGTAGGAGACCCAGGTATCGGTAAATCCCAGATTCTTAAATATGTTTCCAAATTAGCTCCTAGAAGTATTTACACTAGTGGTAAAGGTACAACTGGAGCAGGTTTAACTGCAGCTGCAGTAAGAGATGAACTAGGAGGATGGTCTCTTGAAGCAGGTGCACTTGTACTTGGAGATCAGGGAAATGTATGTGTTGATGAATTGGATAAAATGAGAGAGGAAGACAGATCAGCACTTCACGAAGCTTTAGAACAACAAACCGTAAGTATTGCAAAAGCAGGAATCATGGCAACTTTAAACTCAAGATGTTCAGTACTTGCAGCAGCAAACCCTAAATTTGGAAGATTTGATAGATATAAAGCATTAGCAGAGCAAATTGATTTACCATCCCCGATTTTATCTCGTTTTGATTTGATATTTGTAATTGAAGATAAACCAGATGTTAAAAACGATTCAGAATTAGCACAACATATTCTTGATATCCACCAGAAAAACTCTGTTGAGTATGCAATTGAACCGGATTTACTTAGGAAATATATTGCTTATGCACGTAAAAATTCAAATCCAAAATTAACCAATGAAGCAATGGATGTTTTAAAAGAATTTTATGTATCAACCAGGAATAGTTCATCTGAAGAACAAGGACCAGTTCCAATTACAGCAAGACAATTAGAGGCTACTATTCGTTTAGCAGAGGCTAGTGCAAAAATAAGATTAAAGGATGAAGTTGAAGCTGAGGATGCTAAGGAGGCAGTTAAACTTCAAATGGCTTGTCTTAAAGAGGTTGGTGTTGATCCTGAAACTGGAGAAATCGATATTGATAAAGTTGAAGGAAGAACCCCAAGTTCAGACAGAGATAAAATGCAGAAGGTAATTGAAGAGATAAGTAGCCTACAAGAGGAATATGGTGATCAAGCACCATTAAATGTTTTAATATCCAATCTCGAAGATAATTATAATATTAGTGAAGACAAAGCAGAACGTATTATACGTACTCTTAAACAAAAAGGAGTTATCTATGAACCAAGTCATGGATATTTAAAACGAGTATAATATTTAAATAAAATTGAATCTTTTAAATTAGATTTTTCTAGATACTATAAGAATCATTTAATTTAATTTAAATAAATAAAATCCAATTTCCTTCATTACATTCTTAAATAGAAATATAAGAAATGTTGAATTTTAAAAATTTTTCATAAATTAAATAAAAAACTATTAGAATTATAATAATATTTTAAAAAAAATAATAATCATTATATAATTATAAAAATATATATAAAGATATAGATTATGAGATGGATATAGGTAATTATTATGGAAATGATGAAGAAATCAATTAATGCGATTTTAGCTAACATTAATACTGCAACAAAATATTTAGATGAAGATACAATTGAAGAGTTTTTAAATGGAATTTTAAATGCCAATAACGTCTTTTTAATGGGTGCTGGAAGAAGTGGTCTTGTTGCAAGGGCATTTGCAATGAGGTTGATGCACCTTGGAATCAGTACATATGTTATAGGTGAGACAATTACCCCTGCAATTAATGAAGGGGATTGTTTAATTGCAGTTTCAGGTTCAGGTGAAACAGAATCAATTGTTGCTGCAGTAAAGAAGACAATTGAAAGAAAAGCATTTGTAATGTCTTTGACCTCAAATGAAGATTCCAGTATAGCAAAATGTTCTAAAACCCATATTTATATTAAAGGAAGAAATAAAGAAGATATTGATAAAGAATCAGAAAGTGAAGATTATACCAATAGACAGATTGAAGGAAATTATACTTTCTTTACACCATTAGGTACTGCTTTTGAAATAACATCCCTTGTTTTCTTAGACGGACTTATAACAGAACTTATGGGTAAAATGGGTAAAACCGAAGCAGATCTTAAAGCAAGACATGCAAAACTAGAATAAATTCATTTACTATTCAATTTATTTAAAACTATTTTTAAATTTAAAAACTTTATTTTATTTTATTGCATAAAATTGAAGATTCAAAAAAATATTCTGTTAGAACAATATAAAATAAACTTAACATGTTTAATAAAAATCTATTTTTAAAAGAACTTTAAAAATTTATTAAAAAATAACAAAATATAAGTTATATTAATAAGTGATTAAAATTATAATTATATTTAATATATTTTATAAATAACTTTAATCAAATAATATTTTTATTAATATTTTTAATTTAATTATCATTATTATTTAATCATTAAGAACCTAAAGGAGTGATATTCATGGAAGATAAAGAATATGAAAAATTATTAAATAGAGCAATTGACGAATTACCTCCAGAAGTATTCGAAACAAAAAGGTTTAAAATACCAAGAGCTTACTCTGATATTCAAGGAAACAGAACTTTTATTAAAAACTTTAAAGATGTTGCAGAAAAATTAAATAGAGATCCACAACATCTATTAAAATATTTATTAAGAGAATTAGGTACTGCGGGAAACCTTGAAGGAGGAAGAGCAATCCTACAAGGTAAATTCACTCATTATTTAATTAATGAAAGAATTGAAGATTATGTTGACAAATATGTTATCTGCCATGAATGTAATAGGCCAGATACTATTATTGTAAGGGAAGACAGAATCTTCTTACTTAAATGTTTAGCTTGTGGTGCTAGAGCTCCAGTTAAACCATTATAAATTCTTTATTTTTTTATTTTTAATATCTTATTTATTTTTAAACTTCTTAATTAAATTTTTTGATGTGTAGTTATGTTTTGTCCAGAATGTGGTAGTTCTGATAAAGAGATGATTGGTAATATTTGTATTGACTGTTTTTTAAAAAATTATCAATTCTTAAAAATACCTGAAAACATTAAGATTACAGTATGTAAACATTGTAATGCTAAATATTATCAAGGAAAATGGATTGATGAGGATATTCCTGAAGAGGAAATAATTTACCGTACACTTGAAGATAACATCGAAATCGATGACATGATTGAAGATGAAATCATCGATCTTGAAATCGTTCAGATGAGAGGAACAATAGCCGAGTGTACCATTGATGCAATAGGTGAATTTAAAGGAAGGGAATTAAGAGAACATTATAATACTAATGTGCAAATCAAAAATTCAACATGTCCCACCTGTTCTAAAAGAAATTCAGGATATTATGAAATAGTAATACAACTAAGAGCCGATGAAAGAGAACTTAAACCGGAAGAAATTCAGAAAGCCGATGAAATAATATATAACGTTTTAAATAAACAGTTTAAAAAAGATAAATTAGCGTATCTTCATGAAAGGGCCGTTTTAAAAGAGGGTATCGATTATTATATTGGATCATATAAATCTGGTAAGAAAGTGTTAAATGGTCTTAAAAATCACTTTGGTGGAACAAGTAAGGAATCTCCACGGCTTATCTCAGAGGACAAATCTACTGGAAAGAGATTATATAGAATTTGGGTATCTTTAAGACTTCCTAAATTTCAAATAGGTGACATTATTGAATTTGAAGATAAAATAGGCCAAATTATTGATATTAATGCAGATAAAACCCTTGCATCCAATATTAAAACCTGTGAAAAATTCTCATTTTCATGGGCGAAATATGACAATGTTAAAGTTATTGAAAAGAGAGAAGATATTCAAAAAACCTCAGTAATATCAAAATCCCCAAGTAATCTTGAGATATTAAATCCTGACGATTACTCTGCATATGATATTGATATGCTTGAAGAATATAGAGATTTTAATATTGGGGATGAAATAGAAGTCGTCAAGGTAGATGAAATATTTTACCCATTACTTACAATTAAAAAAAAATTAAACTAATCATAATTACAAAAAATAAAAATCATAATGTGATGATATGAATAACGAAGAAAAGATCGAATTAATAAAAAAAGGAACTGTAGAAGTAATTGAAGAAGAAGAATTAAAAGAGATACTATCTAAAGAAAACCCAATAGCTTATACAGGATATGAACCTTCCGGTAAGATTCATTTAGGACATGCAATTACCATAATGAAATTAAAACAATTACAATCAATTGGATTTAAAATTAAGATTTTACTTGCAGATTATCATGCATTCTTAAATGGTAAGGGAACCGTTGAGGAAATAGCTAAAACTGCAGAATATAATAAAAAATGTTTCCAAGCTTTAGGTCTTAATGAGGATACAGAATATATATTAGGATCCAGTTTTGAAACAGAATCTGAATATACCAATATTGTTTACCAATTAGCTACTTTAACTACCTTAAAAAGAGCAAGAAGAAGTATGGATATGGTAAGCAGGGATGATGATAACCCTAAAGTAGCGAGTACAATTTATCCATTAATGCAGACTGCAGATATGGTTTCCCTTAAAACAGATATTGCCTTAGGTGGACTTGAACAAAGAAAGATTCAAATGTTAGCAAGGGAAGAATTACCAAAATTAGGTTTGAAACCACCAGTCTGTATCCACACCCCATTACTACATGGTCTTGATGGAGCAGATAAGATGTCTTCAAGTAAAGGTAATTTTATTGCAGTGGATGATTCCGAGGAAACAATTAAAGATAAAATCAATAAAAGTTACTGTCCAAAAGGTGAAGTCGAAGGCAATCCAATGATTGAAATAGCTGAGCATTTCGTATATCCTTACCAGGAAACATTGCTTATTGAAAGACCTGAGAAATTTGGTGGAAACCTTGAATTAACTAAAGAAGAGTTAATTAAAATATATGGTGAAGGTAACTTACATCCAATGGACTTAAAAAATGGAATCAGTAATTATATGATTGAATTTTTAAGACCAGCAAGAGAATTTATGGAAAAAAATTAAATTTCCTGAATTTTTTAATTTTAGTTAATAGCTAAACAAGGTGGTAAAATGAATGAAGACGATTATGAAATGAGAGTTCCCAATGGTGTTGGAGAAAGAATGCTTGCGGAAGCATTTGAGAAATTCGATGTTGAATTAAAACAATCAGAATATGGTCCAAAACTCATTGGTTCCAAAGAAGAGTTGGAAAAGGCCCAGAAATTCTTATATGATGAAATTGAAAAAAGACTTAAAGAGATTGAAGAAGGTTCTAGACCTAAATAATCTTTCTAATTTTTATTTTTTAATATAAAACTGATTTTTATGGACGATAAATACATAACAGTCTCCCAACTAAACAAATATGTAAAAAATTTACTTGATGAAGATCAGGACTTAAAAAAGGTATATTTAAGAGGAGAAATCTCTAATTTTAAACAATACTCAAGTGGACATTGTTACTTCACTTTAAAGGATAAAAAAAGTTCCATTAATGCGGTTATGTTTAAGTCCTATGCTAATTTTCTTAAATTTAAAGTTGAAGATGGTATGCAGGTATTAATCAGAGGAACAGTTAGCCTATATCCTGAACGTGGTAAATACCAGATATATGTTAAAAGAATGCAAGTTGATGGAAAGGGAGATTTACTTGTAGCATATGAACAATTAAAGAGGAAATTATCCTCCGAAGGTTTATTTGATGAGGACAATAAAAAACCGATACCAAGGTTTCCGAGGAGAATTGGAGTTATAACCTCACCTACTGGTGCTGCAATTAAAGATATTATTACCACCATTAAAAGAAGATGGCCATATACAGAAATCATATTATTTCCGTCATTGGTCCAGGGAGAACTTGCAGGTAGAAACATAGTAAAACAAATAAGGAAAAGCCAGAAATATAACCTTGATACTTTAATTATCGGAAGAGGTGGAGGAAGTATTGAAGATTTATGGCCATTTAATGAGGAGATTGTTGCAAGGGCGATTTCCTATTGTAACATCCCCACAGTAAGTGCAGTAGGTCATGAAAGGGATTATACCATAGCCGATTTCGTTTCTGATTTAAGAGCCCCTACACCAACTGCTGCAGGAGAATTAGTTGTACCTGATAAAGAAAGCATTAAGTCAAAAATTGATTACCTGCATTCTAGGGCTTTTAAAAATATTGAAAATAAGATAAATAATCATCAAAAAGAATTAGAAAATATTAAATCCAAAGGTTTATTTACAAATCCTGAGGAAATATACGAACTTAAGGAATTGGATTTGGATAATTTAAAAAGCAGATTAGAATACAGTGCTAACAATTTAATAAAATATAAAGAACAGGACATAAACAGCATTAAAAATTCTTATCTTTTAAAAAACCCCTATTCCATGGTGAATAAAAAATATGACAAATACTCAAATATAAGCTATAAATTGAAGGTTGAATCAGAATCAATTATTAACAAAAAAGAGAACCGATTAAATAGATTAAAGAATGCCTACCCCATTAAGAATCCGAATTATATTCTAGATAAAAATTTTAATAAATATATTGAATTATTCGAGAAACTAGAATTATTAAACCCGTTAAATACATTAAAAAGGGGTTATACATTAGTAAAACACGATGGAAAATATATCAAATCATCAAAGAATCTTAAAAGTGGGGACACGATAGAAGTAGAATTCAACGATGGAAATATTAATACCAAAGTAATATAAAGGGGATAAAATGGAAAACAACAACTTAGAAGATTATTATAAACAAAAAAACATTGAAGACAATAGTTTTGAAGAGAATATTAAAGAATTAGAGGATATTGTAAATAGGTTAGAAAGTGGAGACATACCACTTGATGATGCCATAAAAGAGTTCAATAAAGCAATGACCTTAGTTAAATCCTGTGATGAAAAGTTAAAAGAGGCCAAAGATTCCATATCCAAAATTGTAAAAGAAAATGGAGAAATTATTGATTTTAATTTAGATGAAAATACCGAATAAATTAATCAGTTATACAATCCTTACATATTCCAAGTAATGGTGCAACTTTAATTTTAATATTATGTGCAACCATCTTAGGACCACTATTTCCGTCGATTACTGTAAAATTATCATGTTTATCTGCAAGTTCCAGATATTTATCTTTAACAGATGATAAAAACTCTTCATTTTCAAATTCATCCTTACCTTCTGTTCTAGATACTGAGGTTTTCAAATCCAAATCAAGTAATATCACCATATCCGGAATTTTAGCAAATTTATTTATCTCTTCAATCCAATCTGCAGGTTCCTGATATACTAAACTAGAATAAAAAGATCTATCACTAATGACCACCTTATTTTCTTTTTGAAAACTTTCAATATCATTCATAAGCAATGTCCTATCTGCTGCAAAAAGTAGACCCAATGTTTTTTGCATATATTCTGAAGTGGCATTCTCATCTTGTAATAATTTTCTTATAAGTTTACCAATATCACTATCTGTAGGTTCCACTACAGTTTCTACCTGAAAACCATTATTAACTAACCAATCTTTTAATAGTTCTATTTGTGTAGTTTTACCTGCACCATCAATTCCCTCAAATACAATATACATAGAATCACTATTATAAATTAAATAATTTTAAAATATTCTAATAAATTTAAAATAAATAAAGATTAAATAATTAATTATTATATAATGTTTTTTAATTTCAAATTATAAAAATTTACCATTATCGTTTTATTAATTTTAAGGAGATATGAAATGAATCTTAAAGAATTACTTGCACCTGCAGGATCATATGACATATTCGTAATTGCCATAAATGCAGGAGCTGATGCGGTTTATTTATCTGGACATCGTTATGGGGCAAGAGCATTTGCCGAAAACTTTACCTCTGAGGAATTAGAGCAAGCTGTTAGATATGCTCACTTAAATGGTGCCACAGTACATGTTACTGTAAATACATTAATGAATAACTCAGAGGTTATATCTGTTTTAAAATATCTTCACTATCTTTATAGAATTGGTGTTGATGCTGTTATTATACAGGATTTGGGAATTGTAAATCTAGCCCATGGATTCATTCCAAATCTTGAAATTCACGCATCCACCCAGATGACCATTAGAGATTATGAAAGTATTAAATGGGCCTATAAACAGGGTATGTCACGTGTAATATTACCTCGTGAGATGAGTGTTAATGAAATATCCAGAATTTCAAAAAGATTAAAAGAAGATAAGATACCTATGGAACTTGAAGTCTTTGGTCATGGTTCTTTATGTTACTGTTTAAGTGGAAAATGTTACATATCTTCATTTAACAATGGCAGAAGTGCCAATCGAGGTGCATGTACCCAACCTTGCCGTAATCAATATAGGCTCAGATATCATAACCATACAATAAGTAATGGCTGTTTAATCTCAACACATGATCTTGCAACTTACAGCAATCTTAAGGAAATTTCCGATGCAGGTGTTTGTTCTGTAAAAATTGAAGGTAGACTTAAGTCTGCAGATTATGTAGGTACAATCGTCCATTCATATCGTAATATGCTAGATATCCTTAAAAAACATGAAGAAAATGAGAAATTAGGAATCAATAAAGAAATTACAATAGATGGTAAAACCGAAGAGGAAATCGTAAAGGAATTAAAATATGATTTAGATTTAGCCTTTAACAGATATTACACAAATGGATATATTTCAAATGATTCCCCAGGAGATGTGATGGGAAGGGAAAGTTCATATCACCAGGGAATCTATATAGGAGTGATTACCAATATTGACGGAGAACTTATCACCATTGATACAAGCAAGAAACAACATCCAGTTACACTTCAGAATGGTGACGGAATAGGATTTAAATATAGGGGAAAGATCAAAGGTATTTACATCGACAACATAATAAAACAGACAGACAACGAAATTCAATTGAATACTACAAGGGATGTTCGCATTGGAACTGAAGTTTACCTAAGTTATTCCAAGGAGGCCCATGATAAACTTAAGAAATATACAAAAGAACAAATCAAACCAAGCTATCCAATGACTTTAGATTTAAAAATTGATGAAAACAGACATATAAGCGGAAGGATTACATTTGAAGTTAAAGATGACTCTGTCCAATACGATTATACCTCAGAGTATTCCCTTGAAGATGCTATTAAAAAACCAATTGATGAGGAACAGATTATAAAACAAATGTCAAAAACTGGAGGTACTCCTTTTTATATTAAGGACATAACTGTTGAAGAAATTAAAGATAGTTTATTCATTCCAACCAGTAAACTAAATCAAATCAGAAGAGAAATCCTAGATAAAGGTTCCGAGCTTCTTCTTGATTATTATATACCTGATAAGGATGAGGTTAAGGATATTAAAAAATCAATTAAAAAGTATGGAAAAGAGTATAAAAACAGGGGTAAATTCCTAGAAGCCACAGAATCCAATTATGAGAAAAACTATAACAAATACATTGGTTTAAATGTTTATGTGGATAATTTAAATCTTCTAAGGGAGGTTTGTAAACACCCAATCATTAGAGTCTATTATGACGCTAACTTCAACTATAAAGATCCGAAAGACTTCTTCAATAATGTTTCAAAAGAACTGGAAAAGGCATATGAAATAGCCAATGGAGTAGAGCTTGTTTGGGTTTTATCCTCATTCATCTCAGAAAAGGACATTGAAAAATCCAATAAGATCATCAATAGTCTTAAAAGAAAAGGGGTTTCTATTAATGTAATGTGTGATGCTCCAGGACTTGCAGATGTATTCGACTGTAAGGTTTATGGTCACCACAATCTCAATGTTTGGAATAGTTATACTGTTGATACATTGATTGATAGTGGATTTGACGGTCTTACAATCTCCAATGAATTATCAAAAGATGAAATTAAAGAATTGACATTAAGAGAGGAAAATAAAGAATTCCCACTTGAGTTACTTGTACATGGAAACCTTGAGCTTATGACAAGTAAAGATGATTTTTCCAAATTAAATGAAGGAAAAAACCTTGAATTGAATGACAACAAAGATTATGTGACATTAGAAGATAAAAGACGTAAGCTTAAAATCAAAATTAGATTTGACTACAATCGATTTAGTCATTTCTTCAATAATAACTGTCTTTGTTTAATTGATGAGATAGACACCATAAAGAATATTGGTGTTACAAACATTGTACTTGATTGCAGATTTTCAAGTGAGAAATATGTATCTCAGATTATTTCATTATATACCCAGGGTATTAATGGAGAGACAGATGGAGAATCTCTTAAGCAAACCATTTCCAATATTTCCCAGTCCCCGTTAGATAATGGTAATTTCATTGACGGAAGAAGATTAGAAGATAAGAATTATTAGAAAATCGGATTTTCATAAAAAGAAAAGTATAAATATTTTATTGGTAACAATAATTATAAAGAGGTGTTATCATGACTGATTTAGATAAAGATACTGAAGCAAAAATCTTAGAAGTTGTAAAACCTTATCATAAAGAAGAGGATTATCAATTAAATTATCTTATTACTGATGATAATATAATTAACATATTCTCAAGCATTAACATAGGTAATGCAATTAAAACAGAAGATTTAAATAAAATAGCTGAGATTCTAAATGCTGAATTTATTGGATTTAAAATTGTAAACCAGGAATACAGATTTGCATTTCAATTATAAATTTATTTAATACAAATTTTTCTATTTTTTATTATTTTAATAAAAGCTTTTTTTATGATCTAATTAAGATTACTGATTTAAATTAAAATACATTTATTAAAAACTGTTTTTACTCCAGAACTAAATATTATTCCTAAAGTTAAATTAATAATAAAATTCAAGTTATTCTTAAAATATTTATAAAAACTTTCGTTTTTAAAAAAAAGATTAAAATATTTATTTAAGAAATTAAAAATCTTATAGATTTATTATTTAATAAAGATAAAATATTATTAATATAATTAATTTATGAGGATACTATGAAAATACCAGAATTACTTGCTCCAGTTGGAAACATGAATCATCTTAAACTTGCAGTATACAATGGTGCAAGTTCTATTTATTTAAGCGGTAAAGAATTCGGTGCCAGGAAATATGCGGAAAATTTTAGTCTGGGGGAGATCGAGGAAGCTAGTAAGTTTGCACATCTTTACAATGTCAAGGTTTATGTAACTGTTAATATTCTTATTAAGGAAAAGGAAATCCCTGAGGTAATAGACTATATTATTAGATTATATGAAATTGGCATAGACGGACTTCTTATACAGGATGTAGGTCTTATTAGAATCGTACATGAAATAATCCCCAACCTCCCCATTCATGCATCAACACAATTAAATATACATAATCTTGAGGATGTTGACTGGGCAAAAGAAATGGGAATTAAAAGAATAGTATTACCCCGTGAATTAAAACTTAAAGAGGCTAAAGAAATAACAAAATATGCTCATCAAAATGGTATTGAAGTTGAAATGTTTCTACATGGAGCATTATGTTATTCCTATTCAGGACATTGTCTTTTATCATCATATATTGGGGGCAGAAGCGGAAATAGAGGAAGATGTGCCCAACCTTGTAGATTAAAATATAGTTTATGTTGTGAAAATGGCAATAGTTTAGATGAAAATTTCCTCATAGAAAGCAAAAGAAAATACTATTTATCTCCAAAAGACCTTTCATTATATGACGATTTAGAGAGAATTCTTTTTGTAGATTCATTGAAAATTGAAGGAAGAATGAGAAACGAGGAATATGTTTCAGTTGTAGTTAATACATATAGACAAGCACTTAATAAATTAAGACATAATAAACATTTACCTCATAACGAGGAGTTAAGTCTTGTTTTTAATCGTAAATTCACACGTGGCCATTTACTCGATAATCCAAATAGAATAATGAACTATAAAAAACCATCCAATAATGGACTTTTTATTGGAAATGTAGTTGATTTTAATGGTAAGAATACAATCAAAGTAGAATTGTCCAGCAAAACCATTCCTGAAAAAGGTGATGGAATATTAATTGAGGGAAAACCTTTAGAAAATAGCCAAAGGGATACATATGGATTTGAACTTTCAATCGATCCCAAGTTTGAAGACGATTTTCTTGTTCTAAAGACAATCAGAGAAAATAAAAACATAAATATTAAAATCGATAATAACTCCAAGGTTTATATTTCAAAAAGAAAAGCAATCAAGGATGAGACCAAACAAGGATTAAATGGTGAAAACCATAGTTATAAAAAATCAGTACTTGATATCGACTTTAAAGTAAATAAAAATAGATATCCAATTATTAAAGGACACCTTAAATTAGGAAATGGAAAGACAGTTGAACTAAAATACAAGGGCAAAAATCAATGGGAGGAAGCTATAAATAAACCTGTAGATTCTAAAAAAATCAGAGAAAACTTCAATAAAACCGACAATTTACCATTTTATATAAAACATGTTAATGTTAATTATACGGACAATCTTTTTACCCCTATGAGTAATTTAAATAAGCTTAGAAGGGATTTTTACCAGAAATTAACCGAAGAGATAGAGGAATCATATATTCCAAAAGACCTAGATAAAGTTAAGTCAAACTATAAAGAGTATAAAAATAATTACTTTAAGAATAGATATAGTAAAACAGAGAAAAATTGCGAAAACAAGAATTTGTCCATTTATATTAATTCATTAGATGCATTAAAAGAGATCAATAAAAACCCAATATTTAAAAGGGTTTATCTAGAGATTCCTCCAAATGAAATGAATATTTTATCTGAAAATTATAAAGAGAAATTTAATATAAACTATTGCGTTAATTTCATTAAAAAAGCATATGAGTTAAGTTTGGATAAGGATTATAACCTTGTATGGATGTGGCCCAAAGTATGTTGTAGAGACACAATAAACGGTTTATTTAAAACACTTGGAATATTACATAAACTAGACATTTATACAGACATTATGGCCTCCAACTATAGATTAGCAGAAATATTAAAGAATTATAACATTAACGTATATGGTTCTCAGGGATTAAATCTTTACAATCATGAAACAGCCAATAGCTTAAATAATTTTGACATACTTACAATATCTACAGAACTTTCAAAAGAGGATATTAAAGATCTACGTTCAAACTCAGATACCGATAAACTGGAAATTGTTATCGGCGGTATTCTGGAGGCAATGATTACAAGAAAGCCAATAATGTCTAAAAAAGATATTAAAAACATTAGAAAAGAATTAAACATTAAAATTTCCAAAGACACCGATTTGAATATCTCAATTAAAGACAAAAACAACCATTACTACCCAGTTAAAGGTACAATTACCGAAGATTTATACATATTATATTATGAAAGATTATCATTAATTAAAGAGCTAGACTATTTAAATAACATTGGCATGTCCAATTATGCCATTGATTTAAGATGGGAAAGTGCAGAAAATGTTAATAAAATCAGCGAAATATTTAGAAATGCACTAGAATCTCTTAAAAATCTAGATGACTTAAATCAGGACTTAATTAATAATTTTTGGTATAATGCAACCCAATTAAATTTTAACAGACAACTACAATAAATAGTTTTCATATGCTCTATCTAAAGAATATTATATATTAAATCCTTAAATAGAAATACTAAATTTCAATATGATTTTTTCAATAATCCAAAGATTAAAAAACTAACATATTCAACAATCGTCTTTTAATCAACATGAAAAAACCTATTGATTTGAACATATAATAAGGGTTTGGTAATATGATAGATGATAGGGTCAAATTAGAGGATATTAAAGGAGTAGGAGAAAAGCTCTCAGGTAAAATTATACGGGAACTTGGGGGAGAAGAGAACCTATATGAAATTGTGGATAACCTGGAACTTGAAAAACTTACGTCAATCGAAGGAATATCCCAGAAAAAAGCAATTGAAATAATGAATCAACTTCTTGGAAACCCTAAACAAGAATTTTTAAAAAGTGATAGGGCTGTAGAAATCTATGATGACATCATACAGAAAATATTAGCTTATTCTAATACGGAGTATTCCAAAAATAGAATATTGCTACTTTCACCTACTAAGGATAAAGAAAGAATAAAGTCCAATATCCAATTTGTAATGGATGCAAAAGAAAAGGTGTCAAATTTACCCATCATAAAACTTAAAGGTTTAATGAAAAATTTACATAAACCAATTAAACCAAAAGCACAGTTCGATGCAAGTAAACTCATATTAGTAGAAAGTGATGAGGACAATGCTTATTTAACAGATTTAGGACTTAACCAATATTTCTCCATTATTACTGCTAGGAACTCACCTACCCTTATAGAGGAAATTAGAAACTACGAATTAATATTGTATGTTTATTCCGAGGGACTTCTTGATTTTAGCGATTCACCTAACGTTGTAATGATAAGTAAAGAATCTTCCAAAGAGGAAATCGTTCCAGACATCATGTTAAATTATTTTAATTTAAATAAGGAATTGTTTAAAAATGTTGGAATTATTAGAAAAATACTTAATTTAGACACTGTCCTTGAAGATATAGAACCTATTCTTGACGAGGTAAATATCGTTGAAAAGGATAATGTTGATATTGATGGGGCAGTACATGATGCTAAAGAATATGGTAATAAGAAACTTAAGGAGGAAATAAAGAATATTGACCTTGAAGGGGAGGAAGTGTTAGATCTATTAAATCATGAAATGCCATCAAAACTTGAAAATATCCTGAAAGACACATTAACCGAATTAGATGAGATGATTTATAAAGAAACATCAATAAGATTTGATCCTTTTATTAAAAAATATCCTCTTGAAATTGATGAGAATGAAATCAGACGTGTAAAATGTGATATTGAATCAAAACGCGAAAATAATATCTATGACATGAAACTTAACGCTACAAACCATCTTAAAGCAATAAAAGACAAGGCAGAAAAAGAGGTTGAAGAGGTAATTAAGTTCGACTATGAATTTTCACTTGGAAGTTTCGCATATGAATATGACCTACACGCACCAGTAATATCTGACGGATTTAAATTTAAAGGGGCATTACACTTAAATCTTGCACTAAAGAATCCTGAAAAGATTCAGAGAATTGATTATGAACTAAGTCCCAGAGAGAACATAGCCCTTTTAACAGGCGCAAATAGTGGTGGTAAAACCACATTACTTGAAACCATAAGTCAAATTTCAATAATGACACAGATGGGACTTCCGGTATGTGCGGAGTCTGCGGAAGTAATCATTCTTGATGAGATATATCACTTCTCCAAAAAACGATCACTTGATGCAGGTGCTTTTGAAACATTTTTGAATATATTTATGCCAATTGTTACTACAAACAGCCAGAAATTAGTACTTCTTGATGAACTTGAAGGAATTACAGAATTAGAGGCAGCTGTCAAAATTATATCAAGCTTTATTGAAATGATTGAGAAAACAGATTCCTTCGGTATTATTGTAACACACATGGCAAAGGAACTAATGCTATATACCGATGTTAGAGTGGATGGTATTGAAGCTAAGGGATTAGATGAAAACTATGATTTGATTGTAGATAGAACCCCGAAAATGAATTATTTAGCTAGAAGTACACCGGAATTGATTCTTAAAAGAATCTATGAAAACTCCGAAGGTACTCTAAAAGAAGTTTATGGAGAGGTTCTTAAAAAATTTGATTAAACAAATAGCTAAAACTAGTCAAAAATAAATTTATCTACCAAATGTAGTTTACCTTTATTACATGCAGGACACTTATCAAAATTCCATATAGAATCTACAACATTACCACATTTTCCACATTTCCTATATGCATTGTAAGGACCCTGATGTATACCATCTTCACCTACAATTTCCGAGAAGAATATGATGTTTTCATGTTTAGATACTTTTCTAATTAATTGTTCCACTTCATTAATACTTAAATCGGATTTATTATCTGTCAAATCATATTCAGTTACAAATTCTTTACAATGGGGACAGTACCATACTAAAATAAAACCTGAGATTAGAGATGCAGTCTTGGCTCTAGAAGTCATTATCATTAAAGCTTCCTCATTAATCTCGGTTAAATCCTCATTAAAATAGAAAACTCTATCTACATGTTCATATTGAAAATCGCAATTATCACATAAAAATAAAGAATATTTACTCATATTTAAGTTTTTATTAAATATTAACTTAAATCTTTTTGTTCTATCAATTAAATTGAGATAATTTAAAAACTTAATATTTAAAACTCTTTTAAGATAATGAAAGTTGAGATTCAATTAAAAACAATGAGATTTTTAGATAACCTAAAATTTAAATCAGGAAGTATTCACTAAATTAAAACAGTTAAAACAATAGATTAATAACTAAATAATTAAAACAACCACCAATAGTAGCTAAAAACAGATAAAACAAGATAGAATGATACCTAAAATAATTAAAATACTCAAAACAATAACCAAAAACAGAGATATGGCTAAAAAGATTAAGATAATCTTGTTTAACCATAATAAAAGTAAAGAATTTAGAAAAGAAATTAAATCATTTTATTCATAATTCGGATCTTCTTTAATAACTTTTCTAAATTCAGGATATTTGGTAATAAATTCCCTAACTTCCTGATTCTTTAAGGCGGTGATGAATTTACTATGTTTATAATAATCTAATTTATCTTGATGATTTAAGTAAATATGGAATAGAACACTACATTTAGGATCTTCAAGTAATCTATCACGATAATAGACAAATGTAGAATCATATTTAACCATTATATCAAAAATTGCTGCTGGAATATAATCATATAATTTAAAAATATCTTTAGAATTGTTTTCAATAAAATCTTTATTAAGTTTTATAGGAGATTCTTCATTTTCCATGTAAAGTTCGGTTGTTAACATTATAATCACTTCTATTAAATTTTAAATCTACAAACTTATCTATAAAGATAAAAGATATTATCACAGATCATCAAGATATGTGATACAATAATGAATATCACATACACAAATATAAACCTTTGCATTGTCTAAAAAACAATTTAAAAATTAAACAAATTGAAAAAAATAGCCATAATAACAATATTTTAATGAAAATAGTTCAAAAAAATAATTTCCATTAAATTAAAATCCAATGATAATAATTAAGAAAAAGGAGTTTCTGGTGAAATTACAGACAATAAAACAAAAAAATAGAATATGTCCATTATTCAAGATATCCGATGTAAAATATACAAACAACAATTAATAAAAAGTTTTTTTAAATAAAAAAAAGATAGAAATGGATAAATTATTATAAAAAATTAGTTTAAATCATCTAAACTAAGATTACTATAATATTTTATTTTATCTAATTCATCATATGCAGAATTATCTTTAATTAATTCTTTAGAATAATTAAAACCTTCATCTAAAGATTTAACCTTATCTGCAACATATAAAATCCCTGCAGAATTCATACATGCCAAATCTAATCTTGCTTTATCTTTATCAGTATCCTGTTTATTTACAAGAATATTTTTAATTATTTTAACGTGATCATCTTTTGATTCTGGAGCTCTGATATAATCAGGATTTACACTATTACATCCAAACGTTTCAGGGCTAATATAATCAACCCTAATTTTTCCATGGTTTATGAATGCCACTTTTGTCTTGCCTATAATTGAAATTTCATCCATTGCAGGATTACCCTCATTATCAAAACCATGTAATACCATTGCCCTTTTTCTTCCAAGATTTACAAGTACCTCTGCTATATTCTCAATTAAATCCGGATCATATATTCCAGTAAACTGTGCATTAAGATTAGATGGACAGGTTAAAGGACCTAAAAGATTAAAGACAGTACGGGTACCTAAACTCTTTCTAATACCCATTACATTTTTAGTTGCAGGATGGTATTTTGGAGCAAACAGAAATCCATAATTACAATGTTCAAGTGAATAAGAATTTACCTCTGGATCAGGCATTATATTTACACCTAACGCCTCTAAAACATCAGCACCACCACATTTACTGCTTACAGATCTATTACCATGTTTGGATATCTCAGCACCACCTGCAGCTGCAATAATTGATGCTGCTGTACTTACGTTAAATGTTTTAAAATTGTCCCCACCTGTACCACACACATCTAGGAGATACCCCTTTGGAACATAATCAACATGGCGACCATAAGACGCCATGGTCTTTGCAAATCCTGTAATTTCAGGAATAGATTCCCCTTTAATTCTAAGGGCAATTAAAAATCCCGCTATAATGTTATCATTACAGTTACCTAAAATCATATCCTCCATACATTTAGAGGCCTCTTCTTCGGTTAAATCCCTTTGTTCATCAAGTAAACTATCAAAAATCTCTTCAATCATATTAACATCACACTATTCTTTTTTAGTTGCTTTTTTCATAGATTTAACAAATTCACTTATTTCCTTAAGCATTTTATTTTTATCATCAAGGTTATCTGCAATCCTATTAATTATTGCACTTCCAACAATAGCTCCATCAGCACCAGATGCAATTACCTGTTTTACATGCTCAGGTTTTGAAATTCCGAAACCAACACATAATGGCATATCAGTATGTTGCCTCATCCTCTCAATCATATCAGTTGTATCCATATCAACATTTTCCCTTACACCGGTTGTACCCATTACAGAAACTACATAAATATATCCACCTGCATATTCTGCGATCTTTTGAAGTCTTTCATTACTTGTAGTTTGAGCTGCAATAAATACTTCTTCAACACCATATTTATCTGCAGCTTCCCTTGCATCTGATGATTCTTCAGGAGGCAAATCAGCACATAAAACTGCATTAACACCTATATCCGCCAACCTTTTATAAAACTCATCAATACCATATTTATAAATTAGATTATAGTAAAGTAAAAGTCCAAATGGTTTATCAGTATAATCCCTTAATTCCTCAAGAAATTTGAAGCAGTCTTCCACTGTAGTTCCTGCTTTAAAAGATCTGTTATCAGCATCTTGAACCGTTTTTCCATCTGCAATAGGATCAGTAAATGGAAAACCTATCTCCAAAGCATCTGCCCCACTATCAATTAAAGTCTTTCCAATTTCCAATGAAGTTTCATAATCAGGATCACCAACTACAATAAATGGAATAAATATACCTTCATTTTTAGCTTTTGCCTCTTTAAAAATCTCATCAAATCTTTTCATTTCCATAGTCTCACCTAAAACTAATCTACTTTAACTCCTAATTCTTTAGCAACAATATTCATATCTTTATCCCCTCTTCCTGAAAGATTAACAATGATGGTTTTACCTTTATTTTCAGGCTGTTTTGCATATTTAATTGCATAAGCAACAGCATGTGAACTTTCAAGAGCAGGAATAATACCTTCAACTTCACATAATGTCCTAAATCCATCTAATGCCTCTTGATTATTAATTGATACATATTGTGCACGTCCAATACTATCCAAATATGCATGTTCAGGACCTACTCCAGGATAATCAAGACCTGCAGACACACAACTAGCTTCTATTATTTGACCATCATCAGTTTGTAATACTTTAGACAATGAACCATGTAAAATACCATCAGTACCATTGGTAATGGTGGAAGCGTTTTCATCGGTATCTGCACCTTTTCCACCACCTTCTACACCAATTAAATCAACGGATTCATCATCCACAAATCCTGAGAAAATACCCATTGCATTACTTCCACCACCAACACAGGCAATAACAGTATCTGGAAGTTTACCTTCCAATTTCAATATTTGTTTACGGGCTTCAGTTCCAATAACACTTTGGAAATATTTTACAATAGTAGGATATGGATGGGGACCCATTGTAGTACCAATTAAATAATGAGTATTCTCCACATTGGAAATCCAATCCCTAAATGCTTCATTAATAGCATCTTTTAATGTTCTTGAACCTGCATCTACAGGAACAACCTCAGCACCAGATAATTCCATTCTAAATACATTCATTTTTTGTCTTTCAACATCTTTAGATCCCATATAAACTGTTACATCCATACCTAATTTTGCACCAATTACCGCAGTTGCAATACCATGTTGACCAGCACCTGTTTCTGCAATAAGTCTTGTCTTGCCCATGTATTTAGCAAGTAAACCTTGGCCAATTGTATTGTTAATCTTATGAGCGCCGGTATGTAACATATCCTCCCTTTTAAGATATATTTTACATCCTAATTTTTTTGATAAATTCTCGGCATAATATAATCCGGTAGGTCTTCCTGCAAATTCCTTTAAATATTTATGATATTCTTTTTGGAATTTTTCATCTTCCATAAATTTATAAAATCCCTCTTCCAACTCTTCAATAGCCGGCATTAATAACTCGGGAGCATATACTCCACCATATTTACCAAATCGTCCATCATATTTCATAAATAACACCTATAAAAATTTTTTTTATAATACTCGAATAAAAATCAATTTTTGAAAAATAAAATTCTAATGTTTAAATCACATCTATAATCAAATATATTAAATGAAAATTAATTAGTTTTAATTAAATTAACAATGTCTTCAATTTTATCAACGTTCTTAACTCCAGGTTTATCTTCAACTCCACTATTTACATCAATCATATCAAAACTATCCAAGTTTTCATAAATCGATTTTAAATAACCATAATTTAATCCACCTGCAAGTATAATTTCACAGTTCGGATTTTCTCCTTTTACCATATCCCTTGCTTTTAAAGCTGTTTCAATTGGAATATGAGTATTTGTTCCACCAGTTAAACCGTCTTTAATATAATCCAATAATATTCCATCTGCATGATTTGAAAACAACTTTAAATCTTTTATTGTTTCATCTGTAATTTCATCTTTTATTCCAATTACTTTAACTATAAATAAATCTTCCAATTTACTGTGAAGCTCATCTATTGAATCAATACTTATATTTGAGTGGAATTGAAGTCTTTTAATATGTGATTTATTAACTTTTTTCAAGATATCCGAAGGATTCGAATCATCTAAAATCAAGGTTGGATAATGTTTATCATCCATGTCTTTTGACAGTTCAATAACCTCATCTAAATCAAGATATCTTTTAGATCTTTCGATATTAATAAAACCAATATGATCAACATTTAATGTGGAAATCTTATCGATAATATCCTTATTAGTAATGCCACAGATTTTAATCTTTAAAGACATTTTAACACCTGTTTAAACCTTTATTTAAACTATAAACAAATTCTTTAGTTTCATCAATAGATTTATTCCTAAGCAAAGCTGTTCCAATAAGTAATCCATCGGCACCATAAGATTGTAGAAGTCTACCGTCTTCAACGGTATTAACTCCACTTTCTGATACCAGATAGGATTTTACATATTGCCCTAAATCCTTAGTTTTATTGAAATCAATGGTAAAATTAGATAGATCACGATTATTAATACCAATAATTGGAGCATTTAAATCATTGGCAGCTTCAATTTCTTCCTTGCTATGACATTCCACCAAAGTATCCAATCCAAGATCATTTGCAATCCCCATATATTTTTCCATATCTGGACAAACATCACTGATAAGCAATATACAACTTGCACCTGCAATAGCCGCCTCATAAACCATGTATTCATCTATTACAAAATCCTTTCTCAAAACTGGTTTATCGGTAGAGTCTACTGCCTTTTTAAGATTTGAAAGATTACTCTTAAAGTATGATTCCTCGGTTAAACAGGAAATCATATCCACATTAACCTGATTATAAACATTCATTACATCTTCAACTTTTACAGAACTGATATGTCCTTTAGATGGAGAAGCAGGTTTGAATTCAGCGATGATTTTGGTATAATCATTCTTTTTGAACTCCTCTAGGAACCTAAAACTATTATCAATAGTGGATACTTTATCCTCCGCTTCTTTTTTAATTTCAAATAAAGATTTTTTATCCTTTTCTTTCTTAATAATCTCTTTTTTATTTAGGATAATCTCATCAACTACACCCATAATACCACAACTTATAGTTTCAAGAAATTTTGGATAATTAAATCAGAATAGTGAGCCCCGATAGATTCCGGATGAAATTGAAGACCATAAACTTTTTTATCGTCATCCTCTATTGCCATAATAATATTATCCCCATTTCTTGCCGTGACTTTAATATTAGAAGGAACAGTTGAATCGTCACATATCAATGAGTGATATCTTATAATGTCAAATTCCTCAGGTACTCCTTCAAATAGTTTTGACTGTGAATGTTTAATTGTATCCTTTTTACCATGAACCGGTTTAGATTTAATTATACTGCCTCCATATGTATAAAAGATACCTTGATGACCAAGACAGATTCCAAGAATCGGAGTATCCTCCATTTTTAATATTACCTCCCCACAGATACCAAAATCATCGGGATTGGCAGGATTTCCAGGACCTGGAGATATAATAATATGGGAAGGATTTAACTCTTCAATCTCTTCTAAAGTTATCTTATCATTCCTTACAACTTTAATATCACTATTAAATTTACCAATTAATTGATAAAGGTTGTAAGTGAAAGAATCATAGTTATCAATTATCAATATCATATCTATTCCTCCATTTTTTCTCCAGCTTCTTTTAGAGCCTGTACAATTGCCTGTCTTTTACGGGCACATTCCAAATATTCATTTTCAGGTATTGAATCATATACAATTCCTGCACCTGCCTGGATTTCTGCTCTTTCCTTATTAGTTGTTAATGTTCTAATTGTTATTGCAAAATCAGCATTACCATTAAGTCCAAAATATCCTACTGCTCCACCATAAGGACCTCTTCCATAGTTTTCCTTTTCATTTATAATATTCATTGCCCTTATTTTAGGAGCGCCACTTAATGTGCCTGCAGGGAAAAGACTCATAAAAGCCTCAATAGCATCCTTATCATCCTGAATTTCACCTACAACATGTGATACAATGTGTTGTACATGTGAAAATTTTCTAATCTCAACAAATTCTGGAACATCCACGGTACCAATTTTAGAAACCTTTCCCACATCGTTACGTGAAAGATCCACCAACATTAAATGTTCTGCAAGTTCCTTCTCATCAGATAATAAAGATTTTTCAAGTTCCAAATCCTCATTCTCATCCTTTCCTCTTGGACGAGTTCCTGCAATAGGATATGATTCAAGAACGCCTCCTTCAAGTCTCATCAACATTTCAGGAGAGGAACCTATTATCTCCCTATCCCCTAGTTTAATGTGATACATATAAGGGGAGGGATTGATTTTTCTTAGATGTTCATATAATGGCAATTTACTACCCTTTAGGATGAAATTTTCTGAATTGGACAGTACAACCTGAAAGATTTCACCATCGGTAATCTGCTTTTTAGCTTGAGAGACAATATTTTCATATTCTTCTTTAGTAAAATCATCCCTTAATTTTTTATATTCTAGAATTCCATTGGTATGAACTTCATTATAAATTCTGTCAATCAAATCAAGCCTGTTTTTATTATAAGTCACATATTCACATTTATTATTAATCCTATCATAGATTACACAGTCTAAAAATAGACCAAATTCAAAGTCAGGATAGGAACTTTTGTTTGTAGGAACATCTTCAATATATTTTATGGATTCATAGGAGACATAACCTAAAAGACCACCATAAAATCCTTTAGCAGGAAAATCATAATTGGTTAATTGTTTTAAATCCAAGAATGGATTTTCACATTCATATTCAACAACCTCATCATCCGTTGTAACAGTGACCAAATTATCATGAGCCTTAATTTTTGCAATTGGATTGAAACCCACTATTGAAAATCTTGCAAGTCCGCTATCAGTTTCCATTGATTCAAGTAAAAATGCATCATTATAGTTATAATATAAATTTTTAAAAAGAACAAAAGGGGATTCAATATTTACATCAAATGATTGAGGTTCTCCTATAAAAGATTTGATCTTATCATATATTTCTTTTTTTGAAATAGTACCACCTTATTTTTCAAGATTATTAGTTAAAATTTTTAAGATTTTTAAATAAAAACATAATATTTACAAATTAAAACAATAAATTAACTATTAAGAAACAATATTCTATTTTAAAAAACATTGAATCATAATATAGACTTAGAAAGATCTTAATAAATTATTTAATAGTAATCTTTCCATATATAATATTGCTACAAAGTACTATTTAAATCTTTATTGTACAAAAATGTACATAGTATATTTTTAGGTCATAAAAAAGTATTTAAACAATTTGATTAAAAAATTTAATTATATGAAAGATATTTAATTTTAAAAGGATTTTATAAAATAAATTTATACAATATCCAGGAAAAACAGATTAAAAAATTAGATATTGAAAAGATTAATTAAAAAAAATTTTATTAAATATATCCAACCAACTTGATTTAATAAAAATTAATTAATCCTATTTTAAAAAAAAATGATTTGAATTTAATTAAGAATCATTATAAAACTTTTCTAACCAACGGAGATAATATGAAGAAAAGCCATAATCTAATAATTATAATAATACTTATCTGTTTAATATTTGCAGTTATTGCAGTGGTGGCAGGTAGCATAGAAAGTTCAAATGATACAAGCAAGGAAACTGTGGGAGTTAATAATTTCACAGAGTCCGTTTCTAGTTTATTTATAAATAAGCCTTCTAAAGATCCATCAATAATTGGGGAAAATGAAAATGGTACAGTTAGCAAATACTATTATGGTAATAAATCATCAAATGAAACAATTATAATTATATTAGGCGTTCATGATCTGGAAAGTGGAATACATAATGCGACTAATGAAACATTAAAGGAAAGAAATGATAGTAATAACCTTAGTAAAAATTATGTAGTTTATTTCGTTAAAATCAACCACAACCAAACCAAGTATAATGTAAGTGATTATAATACAAATAGGCGTATGGGAGAATTACTTGCAAATGATTATATTGTCAATGATACAAAACAGTACAATCCTAAACTTGTAATGGATGTTCATGAGATGGAAGTTTATTATGACAGCACTACATTCCTATTACCTATCACCGAAGATAGTAAAGGTGAAGAGGATGGAACAAAATTAGCAAATCTGATAGGTGTTGAGAAACATGCCACATATACTGCAGGTACAAGTCCCCAATATGTTACAGAACCTATCAGCAATTTAGGTTATGAATCAATGATCTTTGAGGTAAACCAAGGATATAATCAATCAACTAAAAAAGATTACGCCGAAAGATTAATAAATGCTATTGAAACATTTGAATAATAACCTAATTTAAATTATCTATTATTATTTTTTTTAAAAAATATCTATTTTTATTATTTTTTAATATAAACTTACAAATGATTCTATTTTTAATAGAAAATAACTTTAAAGATTTATGCTATTTTCCAACCACTTTAATAAAATAAAAACATACCAAAGAACAATTAACAAGTTCAAATATAAACATTAATAAAATGAATTAAAATCTTAAAAAAAAAGACGATTTATTAAAATAGATTAAAATTAAAAAAACTATTTTTTATACTTATCTTAAAAAGCTGGCTATAAAAATTAAATATGATTTAAAACTTATTTTATAGTAAATAAATGATGAAATGGGGTTTGAGATGAATAAATTCAATAAAATACCAATACCAATATGCGGTGTTTTTCTAGCTTTAGTTAGTCTTGGAAATCTTCTTGGGGAGACAAATATCACTGTTAAATATTTACTTGGAACAACTGGAGTAATTTTAGTTTTAAGCTTATTTATTCAAACATTAAATGATATGGAAGATTTTAAGAATGATTTAGATAGCCCCATATTATTAGGTACCTTTGGAACATTATCCATGGGGCTTATGGCATTTAGTACATATTTTCTGAATTATAATAAGAATATGGCATTAATTATCTGGTTAATTGGATTGATAATACACATATTAATAATTATAATATTTACAAAAAGATATATCATTCACGGAAAATTAGAAGATTTAACCACCAGCTCCTTTATCGTTTATATAGGAATAGGCATCGCTGCAATGACAGGCTTTAAATTTGATCAATTTAACTTTATAAATTATGGAACTTTCATATTTGGTTTATTAAGCTTTATTATATTGTTTTTCATTGTCAGCTACAGTATATTAAGTTACCAATACCGGATTCAACCAAACCTCTCCTATGTATTTATACTGCACCTGCAAGTATAATCTTGGTAGAATACTTCAGATTAAATATTCCAAAATCAGTTAATCTAATAATTTTTGCATATATAATTGCATGTATTTTATATTTATTTGCGTTTATAAATCTAATTAGATGTCTTAAATTACCATTTTATCCCAGTTATGCAGGTTTCACCTTCCCATTTGTTATAAGTGCAACTGCAACAACATTAGTAAATCAGTATTTTATTAATTTAGGAACAAAGATTTATATGCTGGATATTTTAGATAATATTGAAATTACAATTGCAATATGTATTGTGTTATACGTTTTAGTTCGATATTTACTTTATATTTTCAATATAAAAATAGAAATAAAAAAAAAATAAAAAAAAAATAATCAAATGCCTACTACTAATTAATATCAATTAATTGATTAAAATTGATTATAAAAATTTTTTAAAACCCATAACAAGTTAAAATATGTGATATTTTAATTTTAAATGTTATTTAATCTAAAAAATCTAGTTTTTGAATAATTTAAGATGATGAAAATGATTTAAAAATCTGGATAGTTCAAATCTAGATAAATACTCTTTTTTTAAAGTCAACAATAAACTAGATGAATGAAATTAAAAAATAATCTTTATTATTACTAATAGAAAACTAAATTGAAGAAATTCTTAAATATGTTTAAAAATCAAAATAAATTTTTTAAAAAAAATTAAACATTTAATATTTATAATATCAAAAACAAAGGTTAATCTAATGAAAATTAGGACTAGAACAAATAGAAAAACATTATCAAGATTTAATGAAATTGTTACTATCTTCAGACATTATGGTTTCGATTATCTTTTAGGCCAATCCAGATTTAGTAAATACAATCCATTTAAAAAAACAGGCTCAGAAGATCCGGAACAAGCTTTAGATGATAGTGTACCTGCTCGTTTAAGATTGATGTTTCAAGATTTAGGTACTACCTATATAAAATTAGGTCAACTATTAAGTACAAGACCAGATATTGTTGGAAAAGATATTGCCAATGAATTAAGTAAACTACAAGATGATAATCCCTCTGTCAGTTATGACGAAATTCAGAATATGATTGAAAATGAGTTACATGATTCTATTCCTAATTTGTTCAAAAGTTTCTCCAAAAAACCAATAGCGACTGCTTCAATTGGTCAGGTACATAAAGGAACTTTACCTACCGGTGAGGAGGTAGCAATAAAGATTCAAAAAGAGGGACTTGAAGATTTAATTCAAACCGATTTAAATATCATGAAATTTATTGCAAAGCAAGTAGATAAGGTATCCATACTTAAGATTTATAATCTACCTGGAATAATTGATGAGTTTGAAAGATCCATTAAAAAAGAAATCAATTACAACCAGGAACTAATGAACATGAAAAGAATAGAATATGATTTCAGAAATGATAAAACAATACATATTCCTAAATCATATCCCGAATATAGTTCTAAAAAAATATTGACAATGGAATTTATTAAAGGTGAAAAACTATCTAATGTCTTTGATAGTGATGATCCAAAATATAATAAAAAGTTGATTGCAAATAGAGGAGTAAAATCTTATTTCCAACAAATATTCATTAATGGATTTTTCCATGCAGACCCCCATCCTGGAAACATATTTATCATGGATGGAAATGTAGTGTGCTTTATTGATGAGGGAATGATGGGTTTACTTGATAAGGAATTTAAGGAAAACCTTGCTGAGCTAATGATTTTCTTCACAGAACAGAACATTGAAGGTTTAATTAATCAGTTGCTTTATATGGATATTCTTACTGAAAAAACAGATTTGAAATCACTGAAAAGGGACCTAAATGATCTATTCAGTGTATACTACGGAGCAGAACTTGGTAAGATTAAGGGTGCTATGGAGGATTTAATCAATTTAATGAGGAAGTATAATGTTAAACTTCCAAATGAATTTGTATTAATGGCACGTGGAATTGCAATGATTGAAGAAACAGGACAGAAGTTGGATCCAGAGTTTGATGTGGTTCCAGTACTTCAACCAATAGCAAGAAGAATTATAAGTAAAAAATTTAGTCCGACAAAGGTATTGGATATATTTAAATCAAATATCTTTGGACTAGAACATATGGTAAAGATTCTTCCTAATCGTGTTAATAAAATATTATATAAGATAGAAGAGGGAGAAATAAAAATAAATCTAGAACTTAATGAATTAGATAGAATCACAAATAAATTATCCCTATCACTGATTATTTCCGCATTACTTATAGGATCCTCTTTAGTAATGTTAAGTAATGTTGGTCCAAAAATTTTGGACATGCCGATTTTAGGATTTATTGGATTCCTGATAAGTCTTATAATGGGAATATTTACAATATTAAGATATATGGGAAATGACTAAATTCCCTAAACTATTTTTTTAACAGTATTTTCAAATATTAAATATCAATATACATTTTAAAAAAAAAGATAACAATTTGAATAATCATATTATTCAAAGTTAAACCACTAATTCTAATAATTAATGAAAATAAGAAATGAAAAAATTATTATCAAAAAAGATTTTGCCCGTATACTAACTCTCATGCTTCACAGGTAGTTTACCCTTCCCTCCACGAGTAACCCTCGAAACAGGCAGCCTATCTAATGCTGGGTTGCTTCTAATCATCGACAGTTAAAACTTTCCTCATAGAAGGACCTAAGGCACCAGTCATTTTAACAATCAATACAGCATTTGAAAATATAAATTTTCACAATCATTAAAATGATACGACATAATAAGGTCTCTAAAAAATTGTATATATAATTAATGGATTTACTTTTAATTATAGAAATAATGACCTAAATTCGAAGAAA